>JAJZFR010000417.1 GCA_021805265.1 Acidobacteriota bacterium
GCTCAGCCCGCGCAACTGACCCAGCTTGTCCGCCTTCACCCAGTTGGCCAGTGTCTGCTCAATGATGCCAAGCGCCTTCGCTGCCGATGCAACCCTCTGACCAGAGCTCACAAGCCGAACCGCCTCCTGCTTGTACTCCTATGTGTAACGACGCCGTGTCGCCTTCTCCATCTCAGTCTCCTCTTCGCGATTACAACAGCTCGCTATGAGAGACGTTTTCCGGGGGCAAGATCAGTTCTTCCGTCGGGCCATCCTTCGCTCCTTGAAACACAGTTTCTATCAAAGCAACCGGTTCAAAAAACGCCGGGCACTCCAAGGCGAGTCAGTACCACAGCGGATACGGCAACACAAACGCCCGCACCTCATCCGACACATCCGTCAGATGTGAACTGACAACTGCCTTGCCCATCCCTCCATGATGCGAAGCAAATCAGCAACAGCAAACCTCTGCCTTGGTGCAAAGGGCATAACCGGGTCTATTTCCATAATTGCGCTGCTTCTTTGAGCGAAGACAAACGCGTGGCGTTCTCAGGCAATAGTACTTTCCTTGCCCAGACGATTGGCAATATCACCCACATTGCCCCCAGTATGCCGCCGAAAAGTGATGCCAGCAGCACCAAAAACAAACGGTGCGGCCCAGATTTGGTATCAGGAACCTGCGCAGAATCGACAATCTGAATCAGCGGTGCCGACCCCGATTCGTCCAGCCGTGCAGACTCGTATTGGCGCAGCAACACCCCATACAATGCCTCGTGATACTGTACCTCGCGTTGCTGGCGGACATACTCGAGCGTGAGTGCAGGAACTTTTGAGGTGGGGACCATCACGTTTCCTGTGTGCTCTTTGATTTTGGAGTTTTCCAGGTTGCTCTCTTGCTCTTCCAATCCGGCAATTTGCGAACGAAGGCGAATCACCTCAGGGTTCTGTTCCGTCGCCCCCTGCAGCAGTGCTCCCAATTCGATTTCCAGGTTTGAGATTGAGGCCTGCGTTTGTGCGATCATCGATATTTGCAATTCGGTCTGCCCACCCGGGCGGATCATCCCGGTCTGCTCCTCGACCCGTGTCAGAGCAACCTCAGCATCCGTTAAAAGGTCTTTCTCGTTTTTTAGTTGCTGCTCGAAAAATACCCGCCTCTGTCCCGCTTCAGTCAGCACGAGCCTGTCGTTCTGCTTGGTGAGTTCCTTGAGATACTCATTCGCAATGTCCGCTGCCCGTTGCGGGTCATGATCCTCAACACTGATTGTTATCAGTGAATCCTTGGCGGGTAGAAACTTGGTGTGCGCTGCCAGGGCAGTCTCGGTTTGACTCAACTTCCGCGTCTTATACACGTTCTGCAAATGAAATTGCTGAATCAGATCGTCGGCTACCTCGCGGCTCTCCAGAACCCCAATGTAAATCATGCTCGGATCTTTCAGTATCCCCAGCATGCCACCCGCTGAGCCTATGCCTGCGATTTGCGTTGGAAACAACGAAGTACTCGCCGACATCGAGTTCGGCGGCAGGAAGGTAGCCTTCGCTGTGTACGTCGGTTTGAGCCACAGCACTGCTAGTGCGGCAAGAATACCGAAAGCGAATACGAAACCGACAACTGTTTTTTTGCGCAACAGTACGATCTGGACTGCCTCAAGCAAATCCATGCCCTCATCCATGCCTGCCGCTGACCGAACAGGAGTGTCTGCCAAACCGTGCCTCCGGGTATTCATTGCACACAATCGCAGCAATCCCAGTCAGTATATCGAACCAGCGCGAACATTGGGTCGGTTATACTTCTGATAGTTAAACGCTTAGTGTGCGTCACACAATAGCCGAGGCCGTCGTGATTTGGACAATTTTCTGGATCAATGTTCTGACAGTAGCGGTTGCATTTAAAAAACGCATGGTCCTCTACGCATTGCTTAATGTAGCGTTCCTCTACTTAGTCACAGGACAGGCATTCCAAATTGAGGGAGACCTGGATCGTAGTCATGCAACTGTTTATCTTAATAACTTTATTAATGGCCCAGGCTTTATTCTCGCCCTGAGATATGTGCTCGGTATCAGCTTCGTATCACTAGTTCTCGCTTTGATCTCGCGGGGATATGTGAAAGATATGCAGGTAGCTTCGCAGCATGCTTTTACTCCTCCCCGGCGATTTTACTTTTTCCTCTTTGCTCTGGAATGCGCTATAGGGTTCATTCTGGTATTTGTCGTTGTCGGATTGTCCCAGTTTCTTAATTCTAGCCGGCCAGGTTATCAATCTGGAGCCACAGTGTTTATTGTCTTGTTATTTCTTGGAATTATACCATTACTGCTGAAGATTTTATCAAGAAGCTCAATCGGGTCTGGAGACATCGTCTGCTTTCTTTTTGCATTTATTGTGACATCGGCTTTCTCCAGAATCCATGCAATTCTGTATCTTACTGCGATCCTCATTGCCCTGTTTTATGAGCGCAGATGGGCAGATATGCCAATATCAATCTCCATGATTATGAAAATAATTACAATTGGATGTATTGCATCGGTGGTATTTCTGGGAATAGGCGCTCTTCATGACGCACAAAACTTCACCGGCGGGTCGATTAGTGATTTAATAAATTACATCATCGCGCACCCGGAAAAAAGCATTTTATCCTTCGAGTATAACTACCGGGTTGGCGTAGAGGGAATGTCGGGGATTGCGGGCGCATTTACACAATATTTGAACGAACCAACTTCAGTACATTTCGATTATGGCGCTTCTTGGATTTTACAAGGTTCAGTTCAATGGTTGCCAGGGGCTGTGAAGAGTTCAGTAAGTTCGATTAGTGACTATGGCATGAGCCTTGATTGGTCTCCCTTTAGCATTGTTGCCACAGGTCCTGAGTCGTTTTTCAAAAGCTTCGGATGGTTTTCCGTTTTACTGTACCCACTCGGAGTGTATCTGCTGGCATGGCATCTGCCACTCAAAATACTGTCGGCGCAGGCATCTACAAAGACTCGATTGATAGCGTGTATTTTTTTTGCAATCACTATTTTCTTTACACGCGGAAGCCTTAGTGTCTGGATAGCTTATAGTGTTACTTATATAGCAGTTATCATTCTGTTTTGGAAAATATATAATGCGAATTTAGTAAAACATAAAAGCAGTTTGCAGTCGTTGCTCACCCCAGCGCCCGCTCCACCAGGTGTAAATACGACCGATAAACCCTGTCCGTAGCTCGTGTCATCCCGATCTCGCACGTCCGACTGCTCGAGTAGCACCCCACAACTTCTTCTTCCGACAAGGCCGCTGCCTCCTGCCGTGTCGCAGACGCCGTCAACTCCGGGAACAGAAGCCCGCGGTCACCCGCAAACGCGCAGCAGCCAACATGCTCCGGAACCACCACCTCTTCGCTGCAAGCCCGCGCAATCTCCACCAACTGCGGCACAATCCCCATCTTCGTCGCGGAGCACACCGGATGCAGCGCTACAGCCCCCGGCTTCCGTTTCAGCGTCAACCGGGGCAAAAGCTTCGTCGCCACGAATTCGATGCTGTCCAGGATCGTCAGCCTGTCGAAGCGCTCCTGATTCTCCGCCGTCAGCCACGGCCGCGCCGTCTTCAGTCCATAGGTACACGGGCTGGTATCGATCACAATCGCCAACTCACCCGCCCGCGACCATCGGTACATATCTGCAATCGTCTGGTTGACCGCCTCACGATGCGCCGCGTCAAAGCCCTTCGACGAAAACGGAACCCCGCAGCAGTGTCCGCCCGCATCGTCCGGCACATGCAGCCGAACCCCGGCCCGCCCGGCAATCCGCAGCAGCGCGTCGGCCACGCTTGTCTCCTCCGACTCCGCGGGAAGCGCGCCCATCACCCGCGTGATGCACGTCGGAAAGTACACGGCGTCCGCCTCGCTCGCCGTCGCTCCCGACAGCTTCTGCCCTCGCGCCGCCCGTGGCATCTCCCGCGACCACTGCCAGAACGGCTCGTCGAGAGTCTTGCGCGTCAACCGGTTCAGCTCGCGCGTCAGGCCCGTCATCGCTGCAACTCCGAACCATCGCTCCGCCAGATGCCCCAACCGCAGACCCATCCTCGCGCCCGCCTCCACCAGCCCCATGTGCCGCGCCAGCCACACCGCAATCGCGCGTCCCTCATCCGTGTGCCGCAACTCGCGAAACCGCTTGGTCAGCGTACCTGTATCGATACTCACCGGACACTCCGAGGCGCACAGTCCATCCACCGCGCAGGTATCGAGCGCCATATACGGAAAATCACGCTCCAGTGCCGCGTATCGTTTCGGCTCCTCGCCTGAGTCCGCCAGCCGCTGCATCTCCCGCCGAACCACAATCCGCTGCCGAGGCGTCAGCGTCAGGTCCCGGCTCGGGCACTTCGCCTCGCAATAGCCACACTCGATGCACTTGTCCACCTCCGGCTCGATCACCGGAAGCTCTTTCAGATCGTGAATATGCGCCTGCGGGTCGCGGTTCAGAATCACCCCTGGATTCAGCAGCCCGCGCGGGTCCGCAAGCGCTTTCAATTCCTTCATGATCCCGTACGCCTCCGGCCCCCACTCCGTCTCCACAAACGGAGCCATGTTACGCCCGGTGCCGTGCTCCGCCTTCAGCGCGCCATCGTATTTCTCGACCACCATCGTCACCAGTTCGTCCACAAACCGCCGGTAGCGATCCACCTCCTCGGCCCGCGTAAAACCCTGTGTCAACACAAAGTGGAGATTGCCATCCTTGGCATGGCCAAAGATAATCGCGTCGTCGTACCGATACGCATCCAGAATCCGCCGCAGGTCCGTCGCCGCTTCGGCCAGCTTTTCCACCGGGAACGCCACGTCCTCGATCATCGCCGTCGTCCCGCTCGCCCTTACCGCGCCCACCGACGGAAACATCCCCTTGCGCATCTTCCAAAGCTGCGCCTGTGTTCCCGCATCCCGTGTCAACACCGCCGGGCAAAGCAGCGTCAGCCCGTCAACCACCCGCTCCGCAACTGCCGAAACCGCCTTGTCTTCCGCCTCTGTCGAGCTTTGAAACTCCACCAGCAGCCCCGCCGCCGCCGGGGGCAAATCGCGCAATCCCTCCGGCATGCCGGGCTTCTCTTCCACCGAGCGAATCGACGCGCGATCCATCAGTTCGAGTGCCGCCGCACCAGCCTCGCGCAGCGGCGCGATCGCCGAGCACGCCGCATACAAATCCGCAAACAGCAGCAGCCCGGTACACTTCCACGGCTTGTCCGGAACCGTCTCGAGCACCGCCTCGGCGAGAAACGCCAGCGTCCCCTCCGAGCCGATCAGCAGGTGGCTGAAAATATCCACCCCCCGCTCGAAATCCAGAAACGCATTCAGACCATATCCTGTCGTGTTTTTCGTCCGATATTTGTTGCGAATCCGCGCCGCCAGCGTGTGGTTCTCCCCGATCCGACGCTTCAAGCCGAGCAGCCCGTCATAAAGCGCCGGTTCCAGCGCGCGAAATCGTTCCTCGGCATCTTCGGCAGCGGTGTCGATCTCCGTCCCCGACGGCAACACAAACACCAGCGAGCGCAGCGTATGATAGGCATTCTGTGCCACGCCGCAACACATCCCGCTGGAATTATTCGAAAGTATTCCACCCATCCGGCAGCTATTGATCGACGCTGGATCCGGCCCGATCCGCGCCCGATACAGCCGCAGCGCGTCATTGGCATGCTGCCCGATCACCCCAGGCTCCACGCGGATCGATCTCCCATTTTCCTCCACCCGAACCCGCCGTAGATACCGCCCCACATCCACCAGAATCCCGTCCGTGATGCTTTGCCCGGAAAGACTCGTCCCTCCAGCGCGAAACACCAGCGGAACCCCATGCCGATGGCTGAATCGAAACAGCGCGGCAACCTCCCTCCGATCCACCGGTTGCACCACCGCCCGCGGAATCAGCCGATAGAAACTCGCATCCGAGGCGAACGCTATCCGCTCGATCTCCCGAATCAGAATCCGTGCCGGGTCGATCTCGGTTCCGAGTAACTCGCGAATCTTCTCCGGAGTTACAGCAATCTCCGAGATAACTTCCATCATCGCCATGACCTCACTCCGCAACCAGCGCCCGCAACGCGCTCACATCCCGCGCCTCGTCGCCCGGCTCATCGACCGGCGTCTCAGCCACAAACGCGCTGTGGGCGAACCGCGCGTCATTCAGCAGCCGCCGAAATGGCTCGATCCCCATCGTTCCCGCTCCAATGTGTTCATGCCGATCCAGCTTCGAGCCGCGCTCAGCCTTCGCATCGTTGCAGTGCCACACCATCACCCGTGCGCAGCCCACGGTCGCCTCCACTTGCCGGATCGTCTCCTCGTAACCAGCCGCCGTCACCAGGTCATAGCCCGCCACGTGCGTGTGACAGGTGTCGAGACACACCGCCACCGGAGCGGTCGTCTTCAACCGCTCCACCAGTTCCGCCACCTGTTCCAGGCTTCCCCCCAGCGAAAACTCCGCCCCCGCCGTATTCTCGATCAGAATCTGGAAACCAGCCTCCTCGCACGCCAGCCCGTCGATTGCGCGGCCAATCGACTCCGCTGCCAGCCGCAACCCTTCCTCGCGCGTCAGTCCCTTCCACGATCCCGGATGCAGCACCAGATACTCCGCGCCCAGCGCCAGCGCGCGCTCCACCTCGCCGCGAAACGCCCCAATGCTTTTCGCGCGTACCTCATCGCTCTGGCTGCACACGTTCACCAGATAGCTGGTATGAATCGCCAGCGGTCCAATATCCAGCCGCTCGCGCAGCTCACGCATCCGCGCGCACTGCTCCGGGTCTGGCCGCGGCGCGCGCCACATCCGCGGACTCGATGAAAATATCTGCAACGTATTCGCGCCAAACTCCTGCGCCCGCTCTACCGCCGTCGAAGCGCCGCCCGTCGTTCCCACATGAATCCCGATCCGTTTCCGCATGCCTCTGAGTCTACATCCGACGCCTCAAACAGGCGATACCAATCCCCCTCTGCAGTTGAATTTGTTATTGCCTTCGCTCGTGCTTTTCTGCCTGTCATCCTCGACGAAACTCTCCTGTTCGCATTGGCACAGAGTTACCCGAGTAATGTGACTTCGGTGATTGGAACCAGCTTAGCCATCCAACATACAATGCACCTATGAGCGACCAACACGCCAACCCGGACCCCGCCAACACGCCAGATCCTTCGGTTCTCCTGCTCAACCAGCTTCACCAACTCCTCCTCACCCTCATCGTTCCATCGCTTGAAACCATCCAGAGCAATCAAATTCAGCAGCGTACCCACTCCGACGCTCTCGCCGCAAGTCTTCGCGACTTTCGCGCCGACATGCTCGCTCGTTTCGCCGAACTCCATGCCGAGCTGGCCGCCACCCGCGCCCAGCTCGACGACGCGCTCGCCACCCTTGGCCTCGCCACAGACCCAGCCACCCGCAAACGCCAGTCCATCCACTAACGAGGTTCTGATTGTGTCTGCTTCAGCAGCGTTTTGCTTTTTTTGCGCCAAGAGCGGCGAAGATTCTTCGATTACACGCTGCGCACTCTGATCAAGTGGTCATTTTGCGTCCAGCAGACACACTACTGCGTGGAGATGGCCAGAAATTTTTGCGCGGTGACGAGATTTACTGATCCGGCCATGAAGTATTGAGAGTATTCGGGGTTGAGTTTCGTCTATTTTCTTATGGAGAAGATGGATTGTCGCACTTCAGAATCCGAAGCAATATGGCCGGTATCTGCAAAAGCATCCACTGACTGGCAGGTGGCCGCCCTTGCCCAGATGTCTCCCACTCTAAAAAGCAACGCAATGGCTTCCCTTTGTATTGCCGTCTTTGATGGGCTGATGTTAGAGCGCATGAGAGGCGGAGACATACGGCGGCTAACGGAATCCCTGGATCTCTTTATTGCGATGGCCGCCAAGGCCTCACCGGCTGGCAAATCCTCCCGGTTGGATCGCAAGCGAGGCCGAACAGGGCCATAGCTTCGCGAAGAATCTGGTTGTCGTCCGCACGGCAAGAAGACGCGTTCAGAGCTTGCACCGGTTGTCGCCAACAGGGCAATGCACGTTTCCAGAGGCGACGACATTTGGAAATGCGCGTTGGCGATTTGGCACTATTGATCCGGCAACAAAATACTGTCATGCTGCATAGGCGATGATCGGGTCTTTGAAAAAGGATTTGATTCTGTCGGAATTGTTTTCGATTTCCGTCATGTGTTCGGCCGCAGCTTTGCGCAACTTGTCTTTTGTCCTGCATGGAACGCGCGTCTCGATGGCTTGTTTCAAGTCTCCATTGAGCCGTTCATCCGGATTCAGTTCTGGCGAGTAGCTGGGCAGGTAGAAGACTTCG
>JAJZFR010000318.1 GCA_021805265.1 Acidobacteriota bacterium
GTCTAGCTTCGAGGATTATCCCTTTCCATGCAATTCCACTGTCGGGAACCTTGTTGCGTGGGGTTCGGCGCGGTCCAGCGGGAGACTGTGGCTCCGCCTGCAGGCACAGCCGTCAATCATGAAGTTGAAACAAGGGCGGCGCGGTTGCGCCACCGGGGTCACCTTGTGGCCGGTTGTGGCCGATGGAATTGGTGGAAGCAGAGGCCGGATGAGGCTGGCTGGGGGCTTGTGCGAGTCCAACAGGAATGGAAGTGTCAGGAGAGCGATGTCCGACAGTTCGAACCAGCGACGCAATGAGCCGGGCGCGAATCCTGGTGGCCCGGTTTCGGGCCTGCGCGGGGCGGTGAGCCTGCGCGGGGCGCGGCGTTGGCTGGAGTTTGAGGGTTGCCGACTGGCCTGGACGGAGCGAGTGAGGGCGAGCGTGGAGCCGTCGCCCGAGCAGACGGTGGTGTGCCTGCATGATCTGAATGCGGGGAGCCGTGAGTTTGCACCGCTGATCGAGCACAGTCAGGCGGGGTATCGTCTGGTCATGCTGGACTGGCCGGGACACGGATATTCCGAGGACTGGCCGGGCGGGGATCGAGGCGTGGCGGACGGGCAGGCGGAGGCGCTTTCAATGGCGACGCTTGTTCGGATGGTGGACGCGGTCATGGATGCAGTTGATGCAGTCGAGGCAGTCGAGGCGGTTGATTCGGTTGATCTGGTTGATCTAGTTGCATCGGAATCGACAGGGCGGCGAGCGACTTCGCGTCGAGTGACGGTGGCCGGTTCCGGGTTTGGAGCGGGTGTTGCAGTGGCTTATGCGGCGGCGCATCCGGAGCGGGTCCTGGGACTGGTGCTGAACCAGCCGGCGGGATTGCTGCCGGCGGCGCGGCCCGTGGGCGGCGTGAATGGCCTGTTTCGCCGGCTGAAGCTCGGGCGCGGCCGGGGGCTTACACCGGCGGTGCGACAGGCGCTGCGCTGCGCGGTGGCGGCGAGGGAGTGCGGCGGCATAGCGCAGACGCTGTATCGCGCGCTGTGCGATTCGCAGGAGGTGCTGCGCTGGGCGGCGGGGACGGTCGAGTGCCCGATGCTGATTGCGCTTTCACGCGAGAGCAAGCGCTACCCGATGGAGCAATCGCTGAGCCTGCTCGAGCAGATGTTGGCGGGCGCGCCGCAGCATCGGCTGACGGTGTTTACTGGCGGGAGCAATCCAATCTGGGACGAGCCGAAGCGATTTGCCATCGCGCTGGCGAGCCATGTGCAGTCGCAACTGCCGCTCGAGATTCACCACCACGGTTGGATACTGGCGGGGGTGGATTGGCCGGCGCGGGGGGTAAACCTGTGGAGGTGCGTCCACACGGAGTGCGGTGCGGAGCGGATTCTGCCGACGGGAGCGGACGCCAATTCGGTGGCTGAATCGACGGCCTGAGGGTCGATTTTCAGAGGTCTATTTTCAGGGGTCGGTTTTCATGAGGATGGATTTGGGCGGATGCCGATGACGGACATCATGCGTCCGGTGTGGCCTTTCTGCGCGCGATGAGAGAAGAATCTGTGAGGCTGGCAGGCGGTGCATCCCCCGAGGGCGGCGATATTGGCAGGATTGAGGCCGGAGTCGAGCAACTGGCGGCGGTTGGCCTCGATGAGGTCGAGTTGCAGGGCCGGAGACTGGTCTGAATTCTGGGTCGCTGCGGGGCAGAAGAGGTCGGCGGCGTAGGAAAAGTTGTGCTCGAACTGGCTGCGTAGTTCGAGACCGACGGTGTAGCAGCAGGGTCCGATGGCTGGGCCGATGGCGGCGATGAGTGTATCGGGAACGCAGCCGAATTGAGCGGCCATGCGGGCGACGCCAAGCTGGACGACGCGCTGGACGGTGCCGCGCCACCCGGCGTGGAAGGCAGCGACAACGCGGTTGACTGGATCGGCGACGAGGACCGGGACGCAGTCGGCGGTCTGTACAGCAAGCAGAAGACCCGTTGCGTCGGTGAGGATGCCGTCCGCCTGGGGCAGCTCCGTCCAGGGGAAATCCCCTGGACGGAGCACGACGGAGTGGGCGGAGTGGACCTGGCGAATGGAGACGAGCGGCGTGTTGCGGCTGTCGGAGACGGCGTGGGCGAGCCGGAGGCGATTTTCGAGGACGTTTTCGGGAGGGTCGTCGGGGGTGAAGCCGAGATTGAGTTCAGAGGCGGAGCGGTCACCCGAATAGGCGGAAGTGACGCCGCCGAGGCGGGTGCTGAAGCCGTGCCAGAGCCAGGGGTGTTGGCTGATCCAGTGGGGATGCTGGAGGCATGTGGAATTGGTACGAAATTCGGTGTGGTGCGCGGCAGCTTCCATACAGGAACGATTGTACCGACGTCGAGATGTGGAGGGGCAGAAAGAGCAATGGGTTCGCCTTCCGGCGAACCCACTCGAGAGGCGATTGGGATGGGATAACTGAGGATCAGGGGATGGGAGTCCAGAATCGGACCAAACTGCGTAGCTAACAACTTGGGAAGGGAGAACTTCTGAGGTCGCCTCTGCTTATTACAGGTTAAGATGCGGGTATGTCAGGAAAGTTGTTTGGCGGCTGAAATTTTTTAAGCAGAGCGAAAAGAGTGTCTTCGCAGAATCGTGCGGCGCGTTATTCTTGGGCATGGCAGATATCCGTTGTCGGAAGAGGCGATGCGAGGGTTCCCGATGTGGGATAGCGTGGGAGAGCTTTGTGCGCGGCGCGGGGCGTGAGCAGTGAAGAAGACGACGTATTTCCTGTATGGGCTGCTGGTGGTGTCAGCGGCGGTGGGATATTACGTGTGGGAGCACTGGGATACGTGGCAGCAGGGCAGCTACACGATCGTGAACTCGACGGCGACGGTACCGAGCGCGACGCGTTCGATGGTGAGCTGGCACAAGGTGGATAAATCAAGCATCGGCTTTCAGGTGGAGATGCCGGCCGAGGCGACGCAGACGACCGTGGAAGCCGATACGGAACTGAATACGAAAGAGTCAGTACAGATGCTGACGGCGAAGCCTGACGGGAATACGACGTTTGCCGTGGCGTGGGACGATACGCCGCCGGTGGCGCGGGTGAACGACCTGATCCCTGACAAGACGATGGACGCGGCGCGGGACCAGGCGATGTCCGCGACGGAGACGTCGAAAGTCAGCGAGGTACGGAGCGCGGCGCAGGGATTTCCCAGCCGGGAATTTACCGCGAAGAACGCGAATGGGGGGTACGAGGATGTGCGCTTCATCTACGCAGCGCCGCGGCTTTACATGCTGATTGCGACCTATCCCTCGACGGATGCAAGCCACGAGAAGGACATCACCCATTTTTTCAATTCGTTTCAGATCATGATTGGCAAGCACCCGCCGCAGACGGTTCCGCAGGCGGTGGCGACGGCAAACCGGTAGCGGCCTGGCCGGGGCGATTGCCGTGGGATTATGGGTGAGTCGGCGGAGTGGCTGCCGGGCGAGCTGCCCTGGCAACGCCCCACGTGATGAGGCTGGCTGGCAGAAAACGTACCAGAAAGGCAGTTGCGCGTCCGGCAAAGTATGGGATGAGAGTGCGATTTCCGCGCGCGAGAGCATGAATGGCGCGCTGGGCGACGACTTCAGCAGACTGGACGCCGCGAGCTTTGAACTGAGCGGCACCGGCGATGTCAAAGAATTCGCTTTCGGTGGGGCCGGGGCAGAGCGCGCTGACCTTGACGCCGTAAGGGGCGACCTCCTCGGCGAGGCCGAGAGCGAAGAAGCGATCAAAGCCCTTGGTGGCCGCGTACGTGGAGAGAAACGGGACGGGCAGGAAGCTGGCGGTCGAGGCGACGATGAGCACCCATCCGCGACGGCGGGTGACCATGGCGGGGACAAAAAGCCGGGAGAGATGGACGACGGCTTCGCAGTTGACGCGGACCTGGCGCAACTCCTGAGCAAGCGGGCTTCGGACGAACTCACCGAACTGGCCGAGGCCGGCGTTGTTGACGAGTATCTCGACCGCGAGGCCAGCGCCTTCGGTGGCGTCGTAGATGGCTTGAGGCGCGGCGGGGTCGTTGAGGTCGGCCTCGAGGATGCGGACCTCGGTTCCCTGCAGGCGGAGTTCCTGAGCGAGCGCTTCAAGTCGGTCGCGACGGCGCGCGGTGAGGATGAGCTTTGCGCCGTGGCGGGCAAGCTCGCGAGCGAGCGCTACGCCGATGCCCGCACTGGCGCCAGTGACCAGCGCCCAGCGACCGCGAAAATCATTTTCCCTTGCCATGACATGCTCATTCGATCACAGCGCGGCGAAGAAAACAATTGCGCTGAAAAGCGATAGTTGAGCCGCTGAAGATTGTCAGGCAAACTCTTCGTCGAGCCAGCTTCGGAATGCCTGAAAGTCCTCGTCGCGACCGAGGAAATCCTGGACCATCTGGCGTCCCGGACGGGAGCCTCCCTGTTCGAGGACAGCCTTGCGATAGCGCGTGGCGGCTTGGCAGCCGAGCAGGTTTGCGGGATCGAACTGGGCGAAGAAATCGAGCGCGATCACCTTGTCGTAGGCGTAGGTGTAGTAGTTGGAGGAGTAGCCGGTGAGGTGGCCGAAGCTGGCGTACATGCGGTTGCCATCGATCCACAGCCAGGGCTGAAGGGTCTGGTAAAGCTGGTGGGTGATTGCGTCGAGATCGAGGTTCGGGATGTCGGCTGGGTCTTCACGGTCGTGCAGGTCTAGCGAGAGGGTGGTGTAGTAAATTTGTGTGCGCATGCCGTCGGCGCGGCCAAAGGCTGCGGCGAGCTTCATCTTCCGGATGGTTTCGGCGGGCAGGACTTCGCCGGTCTGGTAGTGGCGGGCGAAGGACTGGAGGAGTGCAACGTCGCGGAAGAACTCCTCGAGCATCTGGGATGGGACTTCAATGAAATCGCCCTCGGTGGCGAATCCCGACAGGCCCGCCCACTCGGTGTGCCCGCCGAGGATGGCATGCATGAGATGGCCGAACTCGTGGAAATAGGTAACGACATCGGAGTATTGCATGAGTCCGTGATCCCCGTCTTCTCCGCCGGGAAAGTTGCAGATCAGGGCGGCCTCCGGGAGGCAGCGGTCGCGGACGCCGGTGACGACGGGTGAGGCGGAGAACCACTTGTCCTTGCCCTCGCGTGGGTGCATGTCGAGGTAGAAGCGGCCTTTGGCGACCGGGCCGTCGAAGACATCCCAGACCGAGACGTCAGGGTGCCAGCCGGAGGCGGTTGACCGCCGGAACTGGACGCCGAAGAGCTTTGCGGCGGTGTCGAGAACGCCCTGCTGAACCTGAGCGTAGGGGAAATAGGGGCGAACAGACTGGGAATCGAAGTCGTAGGCGGCGCGGCGGTACTGCTCGAACCAGTAGCCACGGCTGGCGGCGTTGAGCGGGACAGCTTCGCCGTCGCGCTGTTGGGCGAAGGCGCGGACCATTTCGAACTCGCGCTCGGCTCCGGCGCGGCTGGCCTCTTCGAGGCGGGCGATGAAGGCGCGAACGTTGGCCGCCGAGCCCATCATCTGGTCGGCGGTAGCCAGGTCGGCCCAGGTGCGGAAGCCGAGAATCGCTGCAATCTGTTGCCGTGTTGCGAGCAGGTCGAGGAGTATCTGCTGGTTCCGGGGATAGGCGCGGGTATTGTAGGCGAGAAACATGCGCTCGCGCAGCGCCTGGGAGCGGGCAAAGGTCATGACCGGCTGCATGTCGGGCTGATCCGTCGAGAGGACGAAATGGCCGTCGCAGTTGGGCATATGGCGGGCGAGATAGTCCTCGGGCAGGCCGTCGAGCTCGTCGGCGTTGCTTACGAGGACGGTCTTTGCGCCCTCCTGGATATTGCGGCTGAATTCGAGCGAAAGCCGCGTAGCCTGCTCGTGCAACTGGGTGAGTTGCTGGCGGGTGGCCTCGTCTTGATCGACGCCCGCGAGGCGATAGCCCAGCAGGGTGCGCTCGAGGTAGTGGCGGGTGGCCGGGCTGGCAGAGCCAAGGTCGGTGGGGTCAATGGCGGACAGGGCATCGTAGACGGCGCGGTTGAGGCTGAGGGCAGTGGCGGCCTGGGCGACGCGCTGGGCTTCCTGCTGGGCCTGGTCGCGGACTGCTGGGTCCGAGGCGACGGAGTTGAGGACACTGGACTGCGCGCCCGCGAGATTGAGCTGCTCGATGGCCTGGTCAAAGGGGCGGAGGGTGTTTTCGAGTGTGCGCGGTTCCGAGGTATGCTCCCTGACGGCAACCAGAGCAGCGAGGGCGGACTCGGCGGCGGCGAGCCGTTGGCCGACCCAGTTGGAAAAACTCTCGGCGGTCAGTTCCCCGCCGCTCGCCAGCCAGCCGTGAATGCTGTCGGTGACTTCGCCTGTGGCCTCTGCCTGAAGACTCATGGTACCCCTCCGAAAAAACTGCTGAAACTATAGACTGCCACAGCGGAGTGGTGGTGCGCAGGACCAGCAGGGAGGAAGAAGCCAGACATCTCGGCGGAGCAAACCGAGCCGGGCAAGAAGGGTCACCAGGAATCCTGATGGGGTTAAACCGGGATGGTGAGTGCGAGGAGACTTGCATTGCATGTTTCGGGGCTTTAAGATGCGCAATTGCTATGATGTTGCAACCGGCGTCACCCTCGACTGCTTCCCTGCTCCGCTCGCGCGTGGGGCGGGTTTGTGTTGCGTTGCAGGGGAAGACGCTTCCGGAGCTGCTGGAGCGGGCCGAGGCAGCACTCCCGGAAAGCCGGTTTCTGGAGTTTCGGCTGGATTCGCTGGAGAAGCCGGCGGCAGCGGTGCAGCCGGTAGCCCGGTTTCTGGAGAAGGCTCGGGCGCGGCTGGGCGAGGTGGCGGCCATTGCCACCTGTCGGCGGAGGGCGTTTGGAGGAGGGTTTCGCGGGACTCTGGCCGAGGAGCTTTCGATTCTTACGCAGGCGGCGAGAGCTGGATTTTCGATGGTGGATGTGGAGATCGAGTCTGCCGAGGAGGCTTCCAAGACAGAGTGGGAGAAGCTGCGCGAGGCCGGAGCTTCGGTACTGATCAGCTTCCATGATTTTTCCCGGACGGGGGATCTGGACGGGGTTTTGGCGCGGATGCGGCGGTATTCGCCGGATTTTGCGAAAGTGGTGACGACGGCCGAGTCGCTGAGCGACAGCCTGACGGTGCTGCGGTGGCTGGAGTCGCGTTCCGACGAGGCGCGGCTGGTGGGTCTGGCGATGGGCGAGCAGGGGCTGGTGAGCCGGATTCTGGGCTTGAGGGCGGGGTCGGTGTTTACTTTTGCTGCGGCACCGGACGGGGAAGCGACCGCGCCGGGGCAGGTGACCGCGCACGCTCAGCGGGAGATGTATCGCGTGGAGGAGCTGGACCAGGCGACGCGGATTTACGGGGTGGCGGGAAATCCTGTGGCGCACTCGCTTTCGCCGCTGATGCAGAATGCGGCGTTTCGCCGGGAGCGGTTCAATGCGGTGTATCTGCCGCTGAAGGTCGAGCGGATGGACGACCTGCTGCGGGTGATTACCGAGTTGCCGCTGAGCGGACTGAGCGTGACGATGCCGTTCAAGCAGGAGATACTGCCGTATCTGGCGAACCTGGACCCGCTGAGCGCGCGGCTGGGAGCGTGCAACACGGTTCGCCTGGGGGCGGATAAGCGGCTCTACGGCTTCAATACGGACGTAGCCGGGGTGGTGAGGCCGCTGGAACGACGGATGGCGCTGAAGGGCGCGAAGGTGCTGGTGCTGGGGGCTGGCGGGGCGGCGCGGGCGGCGGTCTATGGGCTGGCGGACAAGGGCGCGCAGGTCTTTGTCTGGAGCCGGAATGAGGCGCTCGGGGCAGAGCTGGCCTCGGCGGCGGGGGCGCAGTCGATGGCGCGGGCGGAGATTGGAGATATTCGGTTCGACGCGCTGGTGAACGCGACGCCGTGCGGGATGGTGGGAAACCCTGAGCCGCTGCCGCTGCAGGCGGAGGAGTGGGACGCGGGAATCGTGTTTGACCTGGTGTATAACCCGCTGGAGACGCCGCTGCTGAAGATGGCGCGCAGGCGCGGGGCAGTTGCGATCCAGGGGGTGGAGATGTTTGTGCAGCAGGGCGCGCGACAGTTCGAGCTTTGGACGGGGAAGCCGGCACCCGAGGCGGACATGCTGCGGACGGTGTTGTTTGCGCTGCACAAGTCGCAGACAGCCGATTCAAAGTAAAGGTTCCCCGCAGGAAACCGATGGTCAAGGACGACTTTGGTGGCTTTTGGCCGGATTGATTCTGTATGGCCAGCGCATCCTCGCTATAGTAGTAGGGAAAGGTTTTTCATGAACGATCCACGGGACCACGGAT
>JAJZFR010000207.1 GCA_021805265.1 Acidobacteriota bacterium
AAGTTCGAGGCGCATACACACCCTTCCCAGGGTGCTTCTGAAGCGCCTCCATCCGCGTTCCCTCAGAAGCGGGAGAGCGCAGGTAGAGTCCACTGATTGACTGCGATTACGCGGACTCGCGAGGTACGGGAAGAGTGTAGCATCTTCCCCGAGGCCCCGGTAGTTACAAAATGTAACGGCTCAAATCGTGGTCTTTCACAATGCCGGCGACCATCAGCCGGACATAATCGGCGCTGATGACAAAGACCTTTTCTTTTCCAGTCGCGGTGTCGCGCTCGAGGAACGGCAGCGGCACGGTTGTTTCCGCTTTCACTATAGTGGCCAGAGACGCGGCCTGGTCGGCGTCCCTCGCCACGCGCGCCAGATCCGGAGCGAGAAAGCTGATCTCCTCGAGTACGCGCTCCATGATGGTGTGCAGCCGTCGCGCGCCGATATTTTCCGTCGTCTCGTTCACGCGAAAGGCGAACGCAGCCATCTCCCGCAGCGCCTCATCGGCGAACTCGAGCCGGATGCCTTCGGTTTCAAGCAGCGCTGTGCATTGCCTGGTCAGTGAGGACTTCGGCTCGGTCAGAATGCGCAGAAAATCCTCGACCGTCAGCGATTGCAACTCGACACGAATGGGAAATCGACCCTGCAACTCGGGAATCAGATCGGAGGGTTTGGAGACGTGGAACGCGCCCGCTGCAATGAACAGGATGAAGTCCGTCCGCACCATTCCGTAGCGCGTATTCACGGTTGTTCCTTCGACAATCGGCAGAATGTCGCGCTGCACTCCCTCGCGCGAAATATCCGGCCCGTGGCCGCCTTCGCGCCCGGCGATCTTGTCGATCTCGTCGAGAAACACGATGCCGTTGGTCTCCACGCGCTCGACGGCTGCGCGCGTCACCTGATCCATGTCGATCAGGCGGCCTTCTTCTTCCTGAATGAGATACTCGAAGGCGTCGCTCACCTTCATCTTCCGCTTCTTGGTGCCTCCGCCGAAGATGTTGGGCAACAGATCCTTGAGATTCATGTCCATCTCTTCCAGGTTCTGACTGCTGATGATGCCCAACTGGGGCGCGTTGCGCTCGCGCGTTTCCAGCTCGACCTGGCGATCATCGAGCTTGCCTTCGCGGAACTGCTGGCGCAATTTCTCGCGTGTGCGCGGGTAGCTTTCCGCGCCGGGCAGGGTCAACTGTCCGTCTGCTGCGGACTGCTGGGCTTCCGGCGGCGGAGGCAACAGCAGGTCCAGCAGCCGCTCCTCGGCGTTCTGTTCTGCCTTGTCCTCGACCTCTTCCAGTCGCTCCTCGCGCACCATGTCGATGGCGATCTCGACCAGGTCGCGGATCATGGACTCGACATCGCGCCCGACGTATCCAACCTCGGTGAACTTGCTCGCTTCGACTTTCAGAAATGGCGAGTCGGTGAGCTTGGCCAGCCGTCGCGCAATCTCGGTTTTGCCCACGCCCGTCGGCCCGATCATGATGATGTTCTTGGGCATGATGTCTTCGGCAAGATCGGGCGGCAGCTTCTGGCGACGGGTCCGATTGCGCAGCGCAACCGCGACGGCGCGCTTGGCCGCGCGCTGGCCTACGACGTGCTTGTCCAGCTCGGCGACAATCTCGCGCGGCGTCAGCTCTTCGAGCGAAACTTCCTGATCTTCGGCGGTTCCGGGCAGGGTGATCGACATAGGCAATGCGGGCAGGGGAGCTGGTTGTGCTCTACGCCTCTAACTCCTCGATAGTGATGCGGTCGTTCGTGTAGATGCAGATTTCGCCAGCGATTTTCATGGCCTTCGTCGCCACTTCGCGAGCGCTCAATTCGGTGTTGTCCAGCAGCGCGCGGGCCGCTGCTGTGGCGTAGCTGCCTCCGGAACCGATGGCGGCAATGGATTCATCGGGATCGATCACGTCGCCGGAGCCGGAGATCAGAAACGTCTGGCCGACGTCGGCCACAATCAGCAGCGCTTCCAGATTGCGCAGCATCTTGTCGGTGCGCCAATCCTTGGCCAGCTCGACCGCCGCGCGGCCCAGGTTGCCGGAGAACTGCTCGAGCTTGGCCTCGAAGCGCGCGAACAGAGAAAACGCATCCGCCGTCGAGCCTGCGAAGCCCGCCAGAATCTTTTCCTGATAGAGGCGCCGAATCTTCTTTGCCGAGTGCTTCAGAACGTGATCGCCCAGCGTCACCTGTCCATCTGCGGCCATCACGACCGAACCATTGCGTCGCACACAGATGACGGTTGTGGAACGAATGCGCCGCGACCTGGCATCCGAGGTGAGCGAGGTGCGCGAGGCGACTGACGCGCGCGACAAACTTCGCTTGCGCGTCCTTGCCGGTGCGTGAGCCTGCGAGTTGGGGAGTGGATCGTCTGCCATCAAAATCGTTTCCTTACGCGCCGCGCCGAGGCTGCCGCGGCCATGTGCCAAAGCCGCACAAACATTGATTGTATCGTAGTGAGCACCGCTGGAATGGCTCCAGGCGGCACACTCGATCCCGCGCCATCTCACGCAACCTTTGCTTCCTCGCGTTCCGTCGGCATATTGATACTTCCCGGCGGCAGCTTATTCTGCGGATCGCAGAGACGGGAACCTTATCCTCCAGAGCCATACCGAGCAGCCCCTGGAATGCCTCCGTTACTGCCTCAGCCTGCCGGTTTCGGTGCTGATTACCGGCATCGACAGCCCGACCATTCTGGATCAGGCAATCGAAGCGGCGCGCATCTTCCGGCCCATGACCGAGCAGCAGATCGCCAGCCTGCTCGAACGGACGGCTACGGCAGCCGCCGACGGACGCCACGAACTCTGCAAGACCACCACGCACTTTGACGGCACCGCCCGCAAACCCCATAACCTTGGATAGCATCTCGATCCAGATATGTGTCAGAAGAAACAATTTACCCATAAACCGGGGCGCAGAACTCCGGTAACTCCTCCGGGCCGGTTCATCCACGATTCATCCTCTCGATTGCGCTCAGTCAATCGATTGAGTCCAAAACATGCGCGTTTGTTCATCCCCTCAAGAATTCATGGAAGCCGTATATCCTAAATTGATTTTTCAGTAGACAACAGCCCTGAAATATTCATATATTCGTTGTGCTCACGAAAAGCGTCTCCGCGTGTTTCCAGACGCGGAAGAAAAGTCAACATGTACATCTTCCAGAGAGGTCTTCCCAATGCGCACTGAACCATCCGCACGAATTCTTCAGGTCGCAGCCTGTGCTCTTACGCTCAGTCTGCTGACCGTCATGGGCTGCTCCAAGAAAATGGTGAATCCCACGCCATCGCCCATGGTGAACAGCGTCCTGAACCAGATGGCCACCATCGAGACCATCGGTTCCACCGTCGATCCCATGAACGGCGACAGCAACCCGTACGGACTCGGCATTGTGCCGGTAACCGCCGGCAACCTGACCATGGGCAACCTGCTCGCCTGCAACTTCAACGACTCGGGCGGCAATGCGGGCAACGGAACCACGATTGTCCAACTCGCCCCGATGCCGAACTCCAAGCCGACTCGTTTCGCTCAGGATCCGAGCCTTCAGGGCTGCGACGCAATGGCCATCAATACCACGGCCGACTACACCTGGGTCGCGGCCTACACCGCCGCCGACAACCCGATTGTCACTCCAACCGGTACGATTGCAACTACGCTCAAGACCTCCTACACCTGGATGCACCCCTGGGGTCAGACCTTCGCCGTGCCCATGGCTTCCCTCACCATGGCCGTGCCGACGTTTTATGTTACCGACGCGGGCGACGGCTCTGTGATCGCTGTTCGCATCACCAGCACCGGCTTCATGTTCCAGAAGATCGCCAAGGGCTTCCCGGTCAACCTGACCTCGGCCTACGGCATTCTTGCCCCAGCCGGACTCACCTATGATCAGCCTTCCGATACGCTCTACCTGGTTTCGAGCGACACGAACAGCATTGTGGCGTTGATGAATGCCTCGACACTCACCGATGGCGGCATCATGGTCTCCGGTACGGCCTCCACCGGACTCAGCTTCAGCGGCACCCAGGCCAGCCAGGCAAAGGTGGTCTATAACGGCGCACCGCTCAACGCACCCGTGAGCATGGCCGAGCTGTACAACGGCAATCTGGTGGTCGGCAACACGGCAGACAATAACCTGATCGAGATCACCCCGGCGGGCATCGTCGCTGGCACCAAGCTGGTCGATTCCGGCGTGGCGGGCGCGATTTTCGGCATCGCCACCATGGGCACGACCGTCAACACTCAGGTCATCTACTTCAACGACGACAACACCAACTCAGTGGTCCAGGTCAGCCGCTGATAAACCCTCAGAACCTGATCTACCAGCCCAAACAGAAGCGGCGCGTGAATTGCTCACGCGCCGCTTCTGTTTATCCGTAAGGCCCTAGAAATCCTCGCCGAAAGCCACTTCGCCCTCTACCGCTGACTGATATGCGGAGACGCGTCGCTCGAAGAAGTTGGTCAGCTCCTGCACGTCCTGGAGTTCCATGAAGGAGAAGGGATTCTTCGCGTGGAAGACAGGCTCGATGCCCATCCTCCTGAGCCGCGCGTCGGCGACGTAGCCCAGATACTGGCGCATCTCGCGCAGGGAAAGCCCGGCCACGCCACCCGCGAGGAGGTCTTCGGCGAACTGGACTTCGGCATCGACCGCTTCGCGGAGCATGGTGACGATCTGCTGTTCGAGATCCGCGTCCCAGAGGTCTGGCTCCTGGGCGCGCACCACGTTGACCACCTCGAAGGCAAACTCCAGATGGCAGCTTTCATCGCGGAAGACCCAGTTGGTTCCCGCCGCCAGCCCGTGCAGCAGCCCCTTTGAGCGGAAGTAGTAAACATAGGCAAATGCCGCGAAAAAGAACAGCCCCTCGATGCAGGAAGCGAAGCAGATCAGATTCAACAGAAACTGCCTGCGATCCTCGCGCGTCTCGAGATGATCGAGCTTCTGGATCGAGTCCATCCACTTCATGCAGAACTCGGCCTTCTTGGCAATGGAAGGGATATTCTCGACCGCCGCAAAGGCATCGGCTCGCTCCTCCGGATCGGGCACGTAGTTATCGAGCAGCGTGAGATAGAACTGCACATGCACGGCCTCCTCGAACAACTGGCGGGAGAGGTAGAGGCGCGCCTCCGGCGAGTTGATGTGCTTGTACAGGTTCAGGACGAGATTGTTTGAAACGATGCTGTCGCCGGTGGCGAAAAACGCGACGAGGCGTCGAATTACATGCACCTCGGCGGGCGTGATCTTCTGTTTCAGATCGGTCAGGTCGCTTTGAAAATCGATCTCCTCGACCGTCCAGGTGTTCTTGATTCCGTCGCGAAACATCTCGTAAAACACAGGGAACCGCATCGGGCGGAGCGTAAGACACAGCCCCGGATCGAGAATATGTTCCGGTGCCGCGACCGAGCTTTTGCGCTGTTGATTTTCCGTCTCCGCTGTTGCCATTTTCACTCTCCTGATTCCTTCACAGATTCTTTCGCTACTGACAGGCTTCGCAGGAGCCTGGATTTTCGAGCGAACAGGCCACCGCAGCCTGGGGCGATGTTCGCGCCGCTCCGCTCTGCACCGTTGTCTTGGCGATTTTCGTTGCCGGACGCGAGCGCAGATAATAGGTCGTCTTCATGCCCATCTTCCATGCGTACATGTACATCGAAGAGAGCTTGCCGATATTGGGCGACTCGACAAAGAGGTTCAGCGACTGCGCCTGATCCACATACGCGCCACGCGCCGCGGCCATGTCGATCAGCCCGCGCATGGGAATCTCCCAAACCGTCCGGTAAAGCAGTTTCACATCGTCGGGCAACTCATCGATCCCCTGCACGGAACCCTCGCCCAGCTTGAGTTGCGTACGGATAGCGTCGTTCCACAGCCCGCGCATCTTCAGTTCCTCGATCAGGTAGCGGTTCACCTGAAGAAATTCTCCGGAGAGCGTCTCGCGCTTGAACAGGTTTGAAATCTGCGGCTCGATGCACTCATAGCAGCCGACGATCGAAGCAATGGTCGCTGTGGGCGCAATGGCGATGACCAGGGAGTTGCGCACACCGGTCTTGAGAATCCGCTGCCGCAATTCGTCCCATCGCGCGCTGTCGGCAGGCGTGACGCGCCAGAGATCGAACTGGAATTTCCCCTGGGCGAGGCGCGTTTCGTTGAACTTGGGATGCGGTCCATGCGCCTCGGCAATCGCTGCCGAGGCGGTCAGCGCATGGAAGTAAATCTCTTCCTGGATGCGCGCGGAAAGCGCCTGGGCGCGGGGGCTGTCAAAGGGCAGACGAAGCTGGAAAAACACATCCTGGAGTCCCATGACGCCGAGACCGATGGGACGCCACTCGACATTCGAGCTTGCCGCCTGGGCAATCGGGTAATAGTTGATGTCGATGACGCGATCCAGCATCGGTACCGCGGTGCGCACCGTCGCTCCCAGCTTCTCGAAATCGAATTCGGCCACGCCGTCGTCATTCACCCTTACGTGGCGCCCGAGATTGATGGAGCCGAGGTTGCAGACTGCGGTCTGGTCCTTCGACGTGACCTCGGTGATCTCGGTGCACAGGTTCGAGAGATGGACGACGTTGCCGGGCGCGCCGGTCTGGTTGCACTTCTCGTTGGTCGCGTCCTTGAAGGTCATCCAGCCGTTGCCGGTCTCGGCGAGTGTGCGCATCATCCGCGCGTACAGCTCACGCGCCTTTACCTGGCGATTCCAGAGCTTCGCCTCCTCAGCGCGCTCGTAGGCTGCGCGAAAGGCTGCTCCATACACATCGGGAAACTCCGGAACATCCTTGGGGTCAAAGAGCGACCACAGTCCATCGCTCTCGACGCGCTCCATGAAGAGGTCGGGGATCCAGTTGGCAAGATTCAGATTGTAGGTGCGTCGTGCGCCGTCGCCGGTGTTGTCCTTCAGCTCGAGAAACGACTCGACATCTGCGTGCCACGGCTCGAGGTATACGCAGCAGGCACCCTTGCGCTTGCCGCCCTGGTTGACTGCGGCGACGGAGCTATCCAGAGTTCGCAGCCAGGGCACGATCCCGTTCGAGAGGCCATTGGTCGCGCGGATGAGCGAACCCTCGGACCGCACGCGATGAAACGCGAGACCGATGCCGCCGGAAAACTTCGATAGCAGGGCCACGTTCTTGTAGGTGTCGTAGATGCTTTCGAGCGAGTCCAGGGGCGAGTCATGGAGATAGCAGGACGACATCTGCGGGTGTTTGGTGCCGGAGTTGAACAGGGTCGGCGAAGAGGGCATGTAGTCGAGGGAAGCAATGAGCCGATAGAACTCGATGGCCTCCTGCGGCGCGCCTGCCAGGCCGCAGGCCACACGCAGAAAGAAATACTGCGGCGTTTCGATCACCCGTCGGGAGATGGGATCGCGCAGGAGATAGCGGTCATATACGGTGCGCAATCCGAAGTATTCAAATCTCTCGGAGAACGTTTCGTCCACGGCGTGGTTGAGCTTGCGGGCGTGCAGTTCGACAAACTCGGAGGTCGCCTTGCTGACCACGCCTTCGTGGTAACCGTAGGAGATTGCCTGCGAAAAGGAGTGCAGGTTCTGGCCGCCGACCTCTTTCACAATCGTGCCCAGGAGGAGCCGGGCCGCGAGGCGGGAATACTGCGGCTCCTCGGCGATCAGGGCCGCTGCGGTGTCGATCGAAATCGTGTCCAGCTCGCGCGTGGTTGCGCCGTCGTACAGGCCGCCGATGGTCTTCGACGCCACGCGAATCGCGTCCACGTGGGTCAGCCCGACGCAGCAGCGCTCGACCGCGCGCACAATCTTGTTCACGTCCACCGGCTCCATGGCGCCGTTGCGCTTGCGCACGTGCATTACGGCGACTTCTTCCCGCGCTGGAAATCCTGGGTCAAGCTCGGAGAGGCTGGTTTGCAAATGCATCGGATCGGTGCTGGCGGCCATGGGTCATTCTCCTGTGTTTCTGGCTACTGTGTTCCTGGAGCCTTCGCGGGGAAAAGGCAGAATGACAGCGAACGAAGCCCCGGAAAGCGAAGAGGACGACAGAACGCTGCTCCCCGCTGAGGCGCAGTTCCCTACCTTCATGGCAGGTCTTCGGACTTCGCAGGCGTTGTCCTGATCGCCAGACTTCCCGGAGCGCGAGCGCGCCAGTGTCGTGACTCGGCTTTCATTCCTGCTTACCGCTGCGGGGCAGTTCCGGATTCACACCGGATTCCCTTTTCACCCCGGAACA
>JAJZFR010000193.1 GCA_021805265.1 Acidobacteriota bacterium
TCAAGCATGTCGAAATCGGCATCGCCGATTTACCCGAGGCTTTCGACGGCTTCCGCATCGCCCAGCTCAGCGACATTCACCTGGACCTCTTTACCGAGCCTTTTTTTCTCCGTCACGCCATTCACAAAATCAACGCACTCAGGCCCGATGCGGTTTGCCTGACCGGCGATTTCGTGACCGAGTTGAGGACGTTTCCCAAATATCCCATTCAGGCGGCCTGGAAGTGCGCAGCGATGCTGAAAACCATCGAATGCAGGCGTGTCTTTGCCATTCTGGGCAACCACGATACTCTGGTCAATCCGGTGGAAATTTCCAACGCGCTTTCGCATCACGGCATTCTCGTATTGCGCAATGACAATGCCATGATCGAACACAATGGCGCGAGGCTCTGGCTGGCTGGCCTGGAAGACGCTCTGGACGGCAACCCGGAGCCGGACAAGGCGATCCCGGAGCGCATTCGTGGCCTCCGCAACGAACCGGTGTTGCTCCTCTGCCATGAACCCGATTATGCAGACCATCTCCTGCGCCGCCAGGTTGGCCAATCGGTCAGCCTCATGCTCAGTGGGCATACTCATGGGGGACAGGTGCGCCTGCCGTTTTACGGGCCTATCACTCTGCCGCTGATGGGCAAGAACTACGTCGAAGGACTGTTCCGCCTCGGAAGGATGCAACTCTATGTCAATCGGGGGCTAGGGGCAATTGGTGTGCCATTTCGCTTCGACTGCCCGCCAGAGATCACCGACATCACGCTGCGTCGCGCCACCGCT
The DNA here is from genome assembly GCA_021805265.1 of Acidobacteriota bacterium. Classification (GTDB taxonomy): domain Bacteria; phylum Acidobacteriota; class Terriglobia; order Terriglobales; family Acidobacteriaceae; genus Acidicapsa. The sequence continues at coordinate 768 of JAJZFR010000193.1, forward strand.
TGAGTTCAGCCCAATCCTGCGAACCGCCGTGACCGCGCAACTGCCCCCAGCGCCACCGTCAGCAGCAGCGCCCCCAGCACCGAGCAGCCGGCAAACAGATACATCCGCGGATACCCATAGCCGCCAATAATCGCCCCCGCGACCGGTCCGGTAATCATCAGCGAAAAATCCATGAAGACCCCGTAGGCCCCGAGAGCGGTGCCTTTGTCCTGCGGCGGAATCTCGCGCACCGCCTCGACCCCCAGCGCGGGAAAAACCAGCGAAAACCCGAATCCGGTCAGCGCCGCGCCCGCAAACACCATGGATCGTGTATGAGCCAGCCAAAGCGTCAGAAGCCCCAGCGTCTCGACTGAAAAGCAGGCCGTCGCCACCACGAACCCGCCCGCCCGGTTGATCCAATCGGCAAACAGCAGACGGGCAAAGATGAACAGCGCGCCGAACAGCGTGAGCGCGAAGGCCGCCCCGGTCCAGTGCTGATGTGCAAAATCGAGCGTGATGAAGGTGGCCAGTACGCCAAACCCGATGCTGCCCAACCCCAGCCCAACTCCAAACGGCGCTACCCGGCCAAAGACATGATGATAGGGCAGCTTTTCGCCGTGAATCACCCCCGCGCCGGGCAGCCGCAGCGCCAGCGCAATGGACGCAAAGCCAAGCAGCATCCCCGCCACGCCAATTGCAGGAAAGCCAAGGAGTGACACCAGAAAGACACCGATCGGCGCGCCCGCAGCCACGCCCCCGTACGTGCAAATGCCGTTCCACGAGATCACCGTTGCCGTATTTTCCGTCCCCACCGCAAAGATGCCCCAGACGGTCGCGCCAGTGGCCACCAGGCTTTCGCTCGCACCGAGCAGCAACCGGCCCGTCAGCAGCAGCGTCAGCCCCAGCCACGGCAGGGCGTGAAACAGCCCGCTCACCAGCGTCATTGCGCCGCTTGCGCCACACAACATCAGCCCCACCAGCACGGAATACTTCGCGCCCCGTCGATCCACCACCCATCCGGCAAAGGGCCGCGTCACCACCGTCGCCACGTACTCCGCGCTGATCGACAACCCCGCCAGCACCGTGCTGAAGCCCAGCGTCAGGTGAACATAACCCGGCAGCACGGCGAGTTGAATGCCGATCACCAGATAACAGGCGAAGCTGAAGAAAACATAGGGGACAATGCGTCGATTCAAACTTGCCGCGCCGGGAGAAGGGCTGAGCTTGCCGTCGCCATCCCGCTCCGCATTCTGGACGATCGCTGTCATCTGTTTTTCAAGTATAAAGGGCGGGTAATTCACAGCTCAGTCTCGTCGCTCAGCCGCGAGCAATGCGTCGACGACCGCGGCAGCGCTCACTGCCGAAGCAACGTCATGCACCCGCACCAGCGATGCGCCGCCAAGGATCGCCGCCACCAGTCCCGCAGCGCTGGCGATTTCCAGGTTTTCGCCTTGCACCGCTCCGTTCCCCAACCGCTCCGCCAAAGCCTGGCGCAGAAACGACTTGCGCGACAGACCGGCCAGCAGCGGACGACCCAGCCGCAGCAGTTGGCTCTGCCCCGCAAGCAAGGCAAAATTTTCCTTCTGCCGCTTGCCAAAGCCATAACCGGGGTCGAGTACTATCGCCTCCGGTGCGATTCCAGCCGCCTCAGCCCGCCCCAGTGCTTCGTCCAGACCCTCTGCGACCGCCTCCGAAACACCCTCCAGCGCTGGCAGGTTCACCCACTCCTCCGGCCTGCCGCGTGTATGCATCAGCACCACTCCGCAACCCAGGTCTGCGCACGTCGCGCCCATCTCCTCGTCCCACACCAGGCCGCTCACGTCGTTGACGATCTCAGCCCCGGCCAGCACCATAGCCCGCGCCGTCGCAGCCTTGTAGGTATCCACTGAAATCAACGCGTCTGGCCGCGCCCGAAGCAGCCCTTCGATCACCGGCAACAGCCGATCCTGCTCTACCTCCGCACTCACCCTGGCCTGCGTCGGGTCGCCAGCCTGCGAGCCTGGCCGCGTACTCTCCGCGCCAATATCGATCAGGTCCGCGCCCTCGTCTAACAGCCGAAGCGCATGCTCTATGGCTTGTTCCGGATCAAGATACCGCCCGCCATCCGAAAACGAATCCGGCGTCACATTCACCACGCCCATCACCAGCGTCCGACGCCCGGTTTCGAGCTTTCGCCCGCCAAACTGCCACACCCCGTGCGGTCGCTGACAATCTGCGTTCATCGCCCGCTTTCCGCCGCAATGCGCTGGCCCGCCATCTGGCCCTGTGCGTGGCCATGTGTCTGGCCCTGAATGCGGATCGAAACATGCACCAGCCCCAGCGCCGCCGGCGTTACCCCCGGAATCCTGCTGGCCTGCCCGATCGTCGCCGGGCGAACCCGGCCCAGCTTCTCCTGCATCTCCCGCGAAAGCCCGCTGATCACCGTGTAATCCAGCCACGCCGGAATCGCCACGCCTTCGGCGTCCTTCAGCTTCTGGATCGCGCGCGTCTGCTGCTCCAGATAACCGGCAAACTTGATCTCCGTCTCCACCGCGCGCATCTCGTTGCGGCGAATCGAAGCCAGAGACTCCGCCTCCCGCGCCAGCATCGGACCGAGCAGCGCGTTCTCCCGCATCGCCTCTTCGAGCGCCGGCAATATCCGCTCCATCGTGATCTCGGGGCGCTTCAGCAACTGCGCCCAGCTTTGTCCTGCCACTGCGGGGAAGGCAAGCTCCGGAGCCACCCGTTCCAGCCGCACCGCATCCACTTTGCCCTGCTCTACAATCTGCTTCAACGCAGCCATGCGAGCCTGTTTCTGTTCGTACGCGGCCCACGCTGCGTCGTCGATCATCCCCAGCCGTCGCGCATGGGGCGTCAGCCGGCGGTCCGCGTTGTCAATCCGAAGATGCAGCCGAAACTCCGCCCGCGAGGTAAACATCCGGTACGGCTCATTGGTGCCTTTCGAAATCAGATCGTCGATCAGAATCCCCGTATAGCCTTCGCTGCGATCCAGCGTGAACGGTGCCTCGTTCTTCACCCGCAGCGCCGCGTTGATGCCAGCCATGATCCCCTGGCACGCTGCCTCTTCATAACCGCTCGTTCCGTTGATCTGCCCGGCCAGATACAGGCCGTCCATCGATTTCACCCGCAGCGAGCGATCCAGTTCCGTCGCGTCCACGCTGTCGTACTCGATGGCGTATCCGGGCCGCAGCATCTCCGCCTGCTCAAGCCCTGGAATCGAGCGCACAACGGCAAACTGCACCTCCATCGGCAGCGAGGTGGACATGCCGTTGATATAAACCTCGTGCGTCGAAAGACCCTCCGGCTCGAGAAAGAACTGGTGTTGCGTCTTGTCCGGAAACTTCACGATCTTGTCTTCGATCGATGGGCAGTAGCGTGGCCCGATGCCCTCGATCTGCCCCGAATACATCGCCGAACGGCCCACATTTTCGCGGATGATTTCAAGCGTTTCCGGCGTGGTGTACGCAATGTGGCAACTGATCTGCCGCTGCGCGATCTTCGTCGTACGAAAGCTGAAAGGCGTCGGGTTGGTGTCGCCCGGCTGCTCCTCGAAGGCGTCCCAGCGGATCGTCCGACCATCGAGCCTCGGCGGCGTACCCGTCTTGAGGCGCGTCGTGCGCAGCCCCAGCCGCCGCAGCGCCTCGCCCAGCAGAACACTCGCCGGCTCGCCGCTTCGTCCCGCCGGATAACGCTCCTCGCCGCAGTGGATCAGCCCGTTCAGAAAAGTTCCGGTGGTGATGATGGTGGCCTCGGCCAGCAACTGCCTGCCGTCGCGCAGCTTCAGCCCCAGAACACGCCCGCGCGCCCCCTCACGACTTCCCGCCTCCTCCAACACCAGGTCCACAGCCTCGGCCTGCTTGATGTGCAGGTTCGGTTGCGCCTCCAGCACCTCGCGCATCTTCACCCGGTAGAGCGCCTTGTCGCACTGCGCCCGAGGACTCCACACCGCCGGGCCGCGCGAAGTGTTCAGCAGGCGAAACTGAATCCCCACCGCATCGGCCACTTCGCCCATCACCCCGCCCAGCGCATCCACCTCGCGCACCAGGTGCCCTTTGGCGATGCCGCCAATCGCCGGATTGCAGCTCATCTGTGCGATCAGGTCCAGGTTCATGGTGATGATCGCCGTCTTCAAACCCAGCCGTGCCGCAGCCATTGCTGCCTCGCAGCCCGCGTGTCCCGCGCCCACCACGGCCACATCAAATCGCTCCGTAAAACTCATACCCTTCATTGTACGGAGAATCGGCCCACAGAATCCGGAAATAGCTCAGCGATGAGGCGTCTCAGAAGTGAAAGATCAGGTCGCTGGCTGCGGTGAACTGGTTCGCGTGACGGCCAAGGTCGTACGCGCGCTCATCCCAGCTATGGTCGAAACGCACCTCCGGGCGAAGCTGCACCGTTGTCCCGAACCAGTGTTGCCAGGCCAGCGTGTTCTCGCTGTACTTCGTCGCAAAGCCTGTCCGCTGGCCCTTCTTGTCGTCCAGAAAATCGCTGCGAAAGGAAATATAATCGTGCGTCGAGAACTCCCGCTGTACGTAGTTCACTGCGGCGTACTCGGGCGCGGTGCAGCGTGTTTCGCCAAAGGCGCAGAACGCGCCGTCGGTCCCCGTCTCGATCGGCAGCGGCCCGCCGACCGCTGGCACATCGCGCTCGTACATATACCAGCTTTCCGTCGCCATGTGCCAGCGACGGTTGAAGCGGTGATACCAGGTGGCGTCGTACTGCTGCAAGTTGTTGTAGGCGTACCGGCCGTTGTTGAGGCCGTTGGCGCAGGCGTACACATTGTCATTGACGGACCGAGTCGTGTAGCTCACGCACGCCGTCGCCGAGGGCTTCGCGTCCGCAGTCCACAGCGCCACATCGTGACCACCCGTAACGCCCGCCTGCACCAGCCACTGGTCGCTCAGCTTGATGGTCGCCATCAGCCCGGTATCGGTAAACGGGTCGATCGAATACAGCAGGGAGTGGCTGTACATGTAGTTGTACGGCGCAAGCTGCGCCTCGATGCCCGGTACCGAGATGAAGCGCCCGACCCGCACGTTCATGCCCTCGGCCACGCGAGCGAAATAGAGATCGACATATTCCATTGTCGGATCGAATCCGTACTGCCGATGATCGACCGCCCACTGCGAATACCCATAGCCCTTGCCTGTGGTGTAGCGATAATCGCTGCCATAGAGCGCCGTCAGGTGATAGCCCCAGTCGAAGTGCTTCTGCTGCACGGTGTCTGGCAGCCGCTCGGCATAGACCACAATCTGCCCCAGCTCCAGCCGATTCGCATACGGGTCGTCCGCCACCGGATCGTTACGTTGGCCCGAAGTGCTGCCATTCACCGCTGGCTCGATCCAGCCGTAAATCTTGCTGCGAATGGTCCCGGTCCGCTCCGCGCCTATCCATGCCGTCATCAGCGGATAGCTGTTGGTGTCCGGCTCGCCAATCACCGGCGACCCACCATAGCTCCAGTCGGCACTGGGAAACGGCGGCGAATCGAGCGGGGATGGCAGCCCGCGCCGCGCCGGTGCCGGAGACGATGCAGCCGTTGTCGCCGGCTTCCAGTCCTCGGCGTAGTACGCCATGAAGCGTCGAAAGAAATCCGGCGACCTTTTTACAGGAATTACCCCGGAAACCGGGCTGCCCACCGATGCCGGTCCCGTGACAGGAACCGGAGCCTGAGCCAAACTCGATGGAAGAAATGTAAAGAGAAAAAAAACAGAAACAACCAGAAACTCCAAACAGCGACCACGTACCACTCTTGAATACATCTGTACTCCACACCTTTAATATCTGGCTCGAAACCGGAACTCGACCAGCCCGGCTGCGAGAAATTCACGACTGTATGTATTGCCTTTGATCTGCTGTGCTTCCCGCATATATTCAGTGCAAAACAACATGCTTGCGCCGGGTACGGCCAAACTTCTGGCTGTTATTCCGCGATAACTTCCAGCCGTTGAAATCCGATAAGTCGACCGAAGACATTTCGAGAGCACCGGTCAGTATACCGATTCAGAAGACGCAAAATCGGCGATCCGGTTTTATTTCTTTTTTATTTTCTCTTTATTTTCCGCAACCTTGTTTGTCCCGTTGCCTGTCCTCCATCCCGTCGATCCGCTCGGAGCGAAATTTACAGCCAAAGTGCACAATTCCGCCGCTATACTGCAAGCAGTTGTCGCGACAGCAAAACTTCACCGCAAGAGGAAACGCCATGCAGGCTCGCATCGTCGGAACCACCATGCCCGTGCTTGAATTTCTTCTCGATCACAACGACTGCGTGATCTCGGAGGCGGGCGAACTCTCCTGGATGTCCAGCTCCGTCCAGATGACCACGCATACCCAGTTCGCTGGCGGCGGCGGTCTCTTTGGCGCGCTCAAGCGCGTGGTCGGCGGCGGGTCGCTCTTCATGACCGAGTACCGCGCGCTCGGCGCACCCGGCGAGGTGGCCTTCGCCACGCGTGTTCCCGGCCACATTGTTCCCGTCGAGGTCAACCCAGGACACGAGTACTTCATCCATCGTCACGGCTTCCTCTGCGCCACCGATCAGATTCAGCTCTCCGTCGGCTTCCAGCAGTCGCTCGGCGCGGGCATCTTTGGCGGCGACGGCTTCCTGCTCCAGCGCGTCGCGGGCGCGGGCACCGCATGGCTCGAGCTTTCCGGCGAAGTGGTCATTCGCGACCTCGCACCCGGCGAAACCCTCCTCGTCCACCCCGGCCACGTCGGAGCCTTTCAGGCCTCCGTCAACTTCCAGATCACCACCGTGCGCGGCATCAAAAACATGATCTTCGGCGGCGACGGCATCTTCCTGGCCGCGCTCACCGGCCCCGGACGCCTCTGGCTCCAGACCCTGCCCATCGCCAAGCTCGCTCACCAGATTCAGGAATACCTGCCCACCTCCCGCCAGGAGTCCGTGCAGGGCGGCGTGGTCGGCGGCATCGTCGGCTCCATCCTCGACAACATGCGCTGACGCGCGCACTCGACAACCTCCTCCAGGAATACGGCCCCTTCACGCGCCGTCCCGAGAGATGTCCGGGTGCCGGGGATTGACCAGCGCGTCGGGTACCGGGTGCCCCCGGTCTGGATTTTCAGACCGGGGATTCTTTCAACTCCGGGTGCCCCAGGTCTGGATTTTCAGACCTGGGATTGACTACTCTGTCCACTCCGGAAAACTCACAAAATCCAACCCCGCTGGACAGCCCGGCAACCAACCTGCGATGTTTGCTCATGCAGGAACTCCGTTGAAATTTCCAGGCCTCAACGCGACCACTTCAGCAAGTCCATCGCGCGGCGAAGCTCTTCGCCTGCAAGCGCGGAGGATGTTCCTCGGCTGCATTCTGGCCTCTCTGGCTTCTTCGATTCCCGCGCTCGCA
>JAJZFR010000277.1:0-1564 GCA_021805265.1 Acidobacteriota bacterium
GATTGGAGCGGTGGATGCGCTCATAGCTTTCCGCCAGAACGGCGCGGATGCCGAGGAGTTTTGGCCCCTTTGCCGCCCAGTCGCGGCTGCTTCCAGAGCCGTACTCCTTGCCAGCGAGTATCACCAGCGGAACGCCGCGCTCGGCGTAGACAACGCTCGCGTCGTAGATTGAGGTCGCTGTCCCCTCCGGCAACAGGCGCGTGACGCCGCCCTCGGTGCCCGGCGCGAGCCGGTTGCGCAGCCGCACATTTGCGAAGGTCCCGCGCACCATTACTTCGTGATTGCCGCGCCGTGAGCCATAGCTGTTGAAGTCCGCGGGCTTCACTCCGTGCTCTGCCAGATATTTCCCCGCCGGGCCGTTCGCTTTGATGTTTCCGGCCGGCGAGATGTGGTCCGTCGTCACCGAGTCGCCCAGCACGGCGAGCACACGCGCCCCGACAATGTCTTCAATCGCTGCTGGGGTGCGCGTAATGCCGTCGAAGTAGGGTGCCTTGCGAATGTAGGTCGAGTCAGGTTCCCACTTGTACGTATCGCCAGTCGGAAAGCTGAGCCCCTGCCAGCTCGCGTCGCCCAGAGTCACCGTAGCGTATTCGCGCGTGAATCCTTCTCGCGTGACGCCGAGCGCAATCGCATCGTTGACCTCGTGCTGCGAAGGCCAGATGTCTTTGAGGAAGACGGCAGCTCCCGCAGTGTCCGTACCCAAGGGCTGGCGGTCGAAGTCGTGGTCGATCTTTCCGGCAATCGCGTAGGCGACGACCAGGGGCGGCGACATCAGGTAGTTCGCCCGCACGTCCACGTTCACGCGCCCCTCGAAGTTGCGGTTGCCGCTCAGCACGCTCACCGCGACAAGTCCGTGTTCGTTGATTGACTGCGAAACGTCGTCAGGCAGCGGTCCCGAGTTCCCGATGCACGTAGTGCAGCCGTAGCCGACCACGTTGAAGCGCAGCTTTTCCAGATACGGCAACAGGCCGGATTTTTCGTAATAGTCCGTCACCACGCGCGAGCCGGGCGCGAGCGAAGTTTTCACCCACGGCGGGACGGTAAGCCCGCGCTCGACCGCCTTCTTCGCCAGCAATCCTGCGGCGATCATCACGGATGGGTTCGATGTATTCGTACAGCTTGTAATCGCCGCAATCACCACCGAGCCGTGGTCAAGATACCTGTCAGGATCAACGCCAAAGCGGGCCTTCACCGTGCTTTCGTGGGCGTGGCCAGTCACCAGTTCTTCATCAACCACGGCCGTCGCGGTAGACCATTCTGAAGCCGTGCGCTCGCCCAGTGGTTTCGCCTTTGGCCCCAGCAGCGCGGGTAGCTGTTTGCGGAAGCTCGCCCCCGTCTCGGTCAGCAGGACGCGGTCCTGCGGACGCTTGGGCCCTGCGACGGATGGCTCGACTGTCGCCAGGTCCAGCGAGATTGTCTGCGTATACTCGGCCTCCGAGGAAGCCGATGTATGGAACAGTCCCTGCGCCTGGTAATAAGCCTCGACCAGTGCAATCTGCTCTTCGCTTCGTCCCGTCAGCCGCAGGTAGCGCAGCGTCTCCGCGTCCACCGGGAAAATGCCGCA
>JAJZFR010000277.1:1664-7986 GCA_021805265.1 Acidobacteriota bacterium
GGTTGCAGCGGATTGATCTTTTCCGGGTCGCCACCCAGCAGCTTCATCGCATCCCGCATCGCGGCCAGATCGACCACCGCAGGTACGCCGGTAAAGTCCTGCATCAGCACACGCGCCGGCATGTAGGCAATCTCGCGATCCGGCTCCGAAGCCGGATTCCATTTCGCCAGAAACGCAATGTCGTCTGACGTCACATTCACGCCGTCTTCGCGCCGCAGCAGGTTTTCCAGAAGTATCTTCAGGCTGAACGGCAAACGACTCAGTGGGAACCCCTGTTTTTCAAGGGTGGGAAGGCTGAAATACGTGTAAGCGCGATTGCCGATGTTCAGCGTTGTCCGGCTATGAAAACTGTTCATTGCAAAATGCCTTTCTGGCTGGGGAATTTGAGGTTGGGCAGCAAATCCCGCCCTGGCGTTCGGGGTTTCCATCGGATGTGTACGCGATCGGGAACCGTGATAAGAGCCTGAACAATGTGGCAGGAAATCGAGCGCATCATCAGGAAAATCAGGTCGTGCAGCTTCGTCCCCGGTCAGCGCGGCCAAAGCGAAAACGACGACGCGGCCCCACGAGCGGGACAAGCGGAAGTCGATCGGCGACCGGAACGGCAATGGCAATCGCACGAAGCATAGGACGGAACCATTTTAAGGCATCGAGCGGTCTGTTGTCGGCCCTGGGCCGCTCTGGATTTTTCAGGACCGATCAATTTCTCCCACGAGCAGCCCGGCCAGCAGCGCCGTTCTCGGCGCAATCGAGTCAATCAGGACGTGTTCATGAGCAGCGTGTGCTCCCTGGCCAACCGCGCCAAGCCCATCCAGCGTTGGTATCCCCAGCGCCGCAGTGAAGTTTCCGTCCGAAGCTCCGCCCGTGGCCGCTTCCGCCAGATTCCAGTCAAGCTGCGCGGCCAGGCTCTGGGCGCGGCGAAAAAGCCGGACACCTCCGCGCGAACGCTCCATCGGCGGTCGATTTATCCCGCCCGAGATCGCAAGGCTGCAATCCTTCCCCAGGCGAGTGGGTTTGAGCGCACAGAAGCGCCGCTCCATGCGCGGTCCGTCGGCGCGCCGCGCAATGCGCACATCCACCTCTGCCCACGCCTCGGCCGGAATCACGTTCGTCTTCGAGCCACCGCCCACCACGCCAACATTCACCGTCACTCCGCGTTCGAGATTCGTCCACTCGCTCACCTGCTCGATCAGCCGAGCAAGCTCCCGAACCGCCGACCGACCTTCCGTGAAGTCAACCCCCGAGTGCGCGGCGCGCCCCGTCACTTCCATCCGCCAGTTCCCGGTGCCTTTGCGGCTGGTCTTCAATGCCAGCCCCTGCGCCGGCTCCAACACGTAGACCGACGTACATTCGCGGGCTAGCGCCTCCGTGATCGGCCGCGACACCGGGCTGCCAATCTCCTCTTCGCTGTTCAGCAGAAAGATAATTTCATGGCTTCCACCCTGTTTAAGACACTCGGATTCAATCAGCATTTCGACCGCACTCAACGCCATTGCGACGCCGACTTTCATGTCCAGCGTTCCAGGGCCGTGTAGCCGTCCGTCCACCACGCGGCAGGGCATCGTGCGCAGCGTCCCAAGCGGCCAGACCGTATCCAGATGCCCCAGAAGCAGGCTCCGTGTCGTTGCCTTCGGCGAGCCAAAGCGCAACTCCACCACGTCGCCAAACAGCCGCTGGCGGTGCCGCCGAACCCGACCTCCGAGTGATTGAGCACGGTCGGCGGCCAGACTCATGCACTGATCGACCGCGGCTTTGTTCTCTGACGGAGACTCGGCGCGAACCAGGGTCCGGGTGAAGTCCACAAGCTCCGCCTGTTTGCGGCGAGCGCCTGCCAGCAGGGCGCGCATCGGCAACGAAATCGGGACTGGATTTGCCATCCCTTCACTCTCGCACATTCCCCACGGCGTTGGGTTGGATTTTTGGCTGAGGGATGGATCGCGTAGTTTACCGCCGAAGGGAAAGGAGATAGATCGCTCAGCGTGTGGTAAAAATGCCACACGCTGGAATCCTGCTAACCCGTCTAATCTGAATTTGCAGCAGTTTTTTGTCAGGGCACCGGTCAGCTTTTGTCCCCGTAGTTCCATGGGTGTTTTGTAGTCGAGGCGAAGTTTTGTTGAATCGCAACCATCAGGAACAGACCATCGAGGCACCGCTCGAATTTTCCGGCATCGGCCTTCACTCCGGCGCGCCGGTCAGGATGCGGCTGCTCCCCGCTCCAGCAGGCTCGGGCATCGTCTTTCGCCGCACCGACCTCGACAACTTCGAGATTCCTGCCATCGGTCGCAACGTCGCCAAGGTCAGCTACGCCACCAGCCTCATGCGCCAGGGCGTGCTCATCTCCACCACCGAACACCTGCTCTCGGCGCTGATCGGCATGGGCATTGACAACGTTATCGTCGAGTTGGACAACCTCGAACTACCCATCCTCGACGGCAGCGCCCTCGCCTACGTCCAGGCATTCCTCTCCGTCGGCATTCGCCTCCAGCGTCGCCGCCGCGAGTACCTCAGAATTCTTCGCCCAGTCGAGGTTCGCGAAGGCGAAAAATTCATCGGCGTCTACCCCGGCGAGGGATACAGCATCGCCTATGAAATCGACTTCCCGGCTCCTATCGGTCGCGACAGCTTCTGCGTAGATCTGGAAACCGAAACCTATGGTGCCGAGATTGCCCCGGCTCGCACCTTCGGCTACAAAGCAGACGAGCGCAAACTGCGCGACATGGGCCTCATCCGCGGCGCTGGCCCCGAATCCGCCATCATCGTCACCGCAACCGGCATCGAAAACGGACCTTTGCGCTTCACCAATGAGTTCGTCCGACACAAGGTGCTCGACCTCATCGGCGACCTCGCTCTCGCCGGACGCCGCATCCAGGGCCGCGTAGTCGCCGTCCGCGCCGGCCACGCCATGCACACCGCGCTCGTCTCCCGCCTGATGAAAGACCGCTCCGCCTGGGAACTAGCCTGCGCCCCTCAAGCCAAATCCCCCCAACCCGACCTGGAAGAAGCCCACTCCGCCCTCGCCAGCGCGTAGCCGGTTCCTGCATCCCACAGCACCGACTCAACAAGCCCAAACATAAGAGCGCCCCGTATCAGGGGGCGCTCTAAGGTCGCTCTGCGAGCGTCGCCTTACGACGAAAGCTTACTGGAATTAGCCGGGCAATCGCCGCTCAAGTACACTGATCTTCTTCTAAAACATCCACTCGGAAATGTCAATTCACGAAGGAGAACAGGTGTGACCCATACCATTGCAGGAAAGTACATCCTTGGCATTGATCTTGGCTCGGCCTCGATCGGCTGGTCGTTGATTCAACTCGATGACAGCGAGGCACCAGTTGGGCTGCTGGTAGACTCGCAGGCTGACGAACACGCTCTGCCAGCCTGTGGCGCACGGCTCTTCGAGCCTGGAGTCGAAGGGACTGCCGCAGAGATTCTGGAGGGAAAAGATCAATCGAAGGCCGTTGAACGTCGCACGGCACGGCTGCACCGTCGGCAGCTTCGTCGCCGGGTAGGGCGTCAGGTTGAACTGTTCGCCCTGCTCCAGCGGCAAGGGTTACTGCCAGTTCCCGAGACGGATGCGAGGATTGGGAAGTCGGAGCGGCGTAGCGCTATTCTCGCTGACATCGACCAGGCATTGCAGAAGAAAAAACAGCAGGTGGATGCTGCGTTCGTGCAACTGCCGCTCTACAAGCTGCGCAAGGCGGCGCTCGACGAACGCCTCGATCCTGTGGAGATAGGCCGTGTGCTCTATCACCTGAGCCAGCGACGAGGCTTTCTCTCCAATCGAAAGGAGGGAGGGAAGACTCCGGACGCTGAAAAAGAACTCGGCAAAGTGAAGAGTGGTATTGCCGAAATCAAGGCAAAAATGGAAGCGGCAGGTGCGCGGACCCTGGGCGAGTACTTCGCCGGACTTGATCCCCATCAGTCGGGCCAGCAGGTGCGTCGTCAGTGGACCGCTCGTGAGTGGTACAAAGACGAATTCCGGCAGATTTGGGAGTCCCAACTGCGATTTCACCCGAGCCTGTTGACCGAGGATATGCGGCGCGATGTGGAGCGGCTGCTGTTTTTCCAAAGGCCAATTGCAGCCCAGGCTCATCTGATCGGCAAATGTGAGCTGGAGGGCGCCAATCACCGCCGTGCGCCGTGGGCTTCGATTGCGGCGCAGCGCTTCCGAGTGCTCCAGAAGGTAAACGATCTGCGGGTGATTTATCCTGGCAATCCCGATGCGCTTCCGCTCTCTGTCGAGCAGCGGCAGATTCTGTTTCACTTGCTCGATTGCGAAGGCGATATGACCTTCAAAGCGATACGCAAGGCGCTCCATCTTGATGCCAAATCGCAGTTCAATCTGGAGAAAGGCGGGGAGTCGCGACTTCGCGGCAATCGGACGTACAAAGCCATGCTTTCAGTCTTCAAGGATCGCTGGGCAGGGTTTTCGGCGGAAGAGCAGGAACAGATTGTCGAGGACTGGCGGACCATCGAGCTTCCCGGCTCGCTGATGCGTCGTGGCAGGGAGGATTGGGGCCTCGACGAAGCAGCGGCGCGGGAGTGGGCGCGTTTGCAGCCGGAGGATGGGCACTGCGCACTATCCCGCCGCGCTATCGGACGCCTGCTGCCAAGGATGGTCGAGGGAGAATCGTTCAAGGAAGCGGAGACAGCGATCTACGGCCATCGCTTCAGCGGCGGTGTGGCTCTGGACAGGCTGCCTCCGTTGCGCGTGAACCGCAAGGTGGCTGGCGCGGCAGAACTTGAAGCAACGCTGCAGAAGCTGCGATTGGGAGCGATTCGTAATCCTGCCGTGGAACGCGCTCTCACCGAGTTGCGCAAGCTGGTCAACGCCATTGTGCGTGTCCATGGCAAGCCCTACGAGATTCGCGTCGAGCTGGCTCGCGAACTGAAAATGCCGCGACAGAAACGTGTCGCCGCCGCAAAGAACATGCGAGACCGTGAGAAAGAGCGCAGCAAGGTCAAGGCCGATCTGTTACGGGAATGCGGTATCCAGAATCCTTCGCGACGAGACATCGAAAAAGCGCTCCTGCAAGAGGAGTGTGGCGGCATCTGTCCGTACACGGGGAAAACGATCAACCTCGCGAGCCTCTTCGGAGAGCATCCGCAATTCGATGTCGAACACATTCTGCCTCTGAGCCGATTCCCGGATGACTCCTTCCAGAACAAGACGCTCTGCTGGCATGAGGAGAATCGCAGCGTAAAGCGCAATCGAACTCCCTTTGAGGCTTACGGAGGCGATCCCGAGCGATGGGACGAGATGCTTGCTCGGGTGCGCGCCTGGAAGCCGGGCAATGCCGAAAAGCTGAGACGGTTTCAACTGCGCAGCAGCGAGGAAGTAAATGACTTTACCGCGCGGCAGATGAACGACACTCGATATGCCAGTGTGCTTGCATGTCGCCTGCTGGAGTCTCTCTATGGCGGGCGCGATGTCGTGACCGAGCAAGGTACGAGACAGGTGATCTTTGCCTCCAGTGGAAAGGTAACCGCCACCTTGCGGCGAAGCTGGGGTCTCGAAAAGATTCTCGGCGAAGCTCAGCCCACCACAAACGGCAAAAAGCAGGGAAAATCCCGAGCCGATCACCGCCATCACGCCATCGACGCCATCACCATCGCGCTCACCCGACAGAGCGTGATTCAGGCCATGTCGCGCGCTGCCCAATTTGATCCGTTGCCGCAGCAGTCTGCCCGCTCCTTTCGCTCGCTGCAGGCGCCATGGAGCAATTTTGTCGATTCCATCCGTCCCCATATCGAAGGCTTGCTGGTATCCCATCGCCCCGAACACAAGATGAGCGGCCCGCTTCATGACGAGACGAACTACGGCCCTCAACCCTCTGTCGGTGGGAAGGGAATCGTCCACATTCGCAAACAGGTTTCCGGACTGAAGGAGGGAGACATTGAGAACATCGTTGACGATGCCGTGCGTCAGGCGGTTCAGGAAAAAGCGGCAGCGCTCGGCGGCGACCTCAGCCGCTGCGAGAGCGGCAACGACTGGCCAGCGCTCAAGGCCAGGGACGGTCGACTCATCCCCATCAAGCGGGTCCGCCTGCGCAAGGCGCTCAACGTAACGCCCATCGGCGTCGGACCGCGACAGCGTCATGTTGCCATCGCCAACAATCACCATGTGGCCATCTTCGCCCGCCTGGATGAGCGTGGCCGCGAAAAACGTTGGGAGAGCATTCCCGTCTCGCTCTTCGAGGCCATGGAGCGCAAGCGCCGCAAACTTCCCATTGTGCAGCGCAGCTATCCGGAGGCCGCATCGGAGGGCGCAGAGTGGGTCTTCAGGTTTTCCCTCATGGGCGGCGATACCGTCGAGCTGCACCGC
>JAJZFR010000368.1 GCA_021805265.1 Acidobacteriota bacterium
TGGCGCAACGCCGACGGGCTGCTACACTGGACAGGTCACTCCCTGATTGTGGGGCTGTAGCTCAGCTGGGAGAGCGCCTCGTTCGCAACGAGGAGGCCAGCGGTTCGATCCCGCTCAGCTCCACCAATTTCCTGTCATTGGGACCAATGCATTCAAAAAGCCAACGGTTTGCGAGGCTATGATTCGCGCGGATGGCTATAGCGGATCCTTGTGAATGGAACTGCCACCCTCAGGCCAGCGGCACCAGGCGGGATTGCCGGATTCGCTTGTCACGCGTCAACAGCCGCAAGCCTTCCATGATCGCCGTGGCGCCGATGATCCGGTCCTGAGGATCGCTGGGATAGGTTGCGGGAAACGCAAAGGATCGAGCGGCAATCTGCGGCGTAATGGGCATAATCTGCACATACGATGCGCACTTTGCGACGAAAGACTCGGTGCTCAGTTCCGTTTCAACGTGCCTGTTCTCCACCAGCCAGGCAATCTCCCACAGACTGATGGCGGAGAGGAAAAGCGGGCCACTTCGCCGCGCGTCCAGTATCTTCATTTTCGCAGAGGACGACAGCTTTTCCGGCGCAACCAGCATCCAGACAAGCATGTGCGTATCCAGCAGAATCACTCGATGCCCCAGTCGCGCGCTGGCGCAGTCGTCTCCACATCGCCCGCGATGCGGGCCACGCCCGCCAACGCGCCGAAGAGGTCGCCATCATCCGCGCTCACCGGGACCAGCTTCACCACCGGCTTTCCGTGCTTGGTGATGACCACCGGATAGCCGCTCTGCGAGACGTGGTCCATGATGGCCAGGCACTGAGCCTTGAATTGTGCGGCAGCCATTGTGCGCATCTCGGCCTCCTCGCGATCATCACTCCCGGCAATCTTTTGCTTTATGACCATAATAATATGACCACTTCCGAGAGGTCAATCCCGCCCGTCACAGCACCGCGCGCAGCCATCGCCCGGTGTGGCTCCGCTCATTCGCCGCAATCTCCTCCGGCGTCCCCGCCGCGATCACTTCGCCGCCGCCCGAGCCGCCCTCCGGACCCAGATCGATCACCCAGTCCGCGCTTTTGATCACGTCCAGATTGTGCTCGATCACCACCAGCGAGCCGCCCCCGTCAATCAGCTTGCGCAGCGCCGTCAGCAGCTTCGATACATCGTCAAAGTGCAGCCCCGTCGTCGGCTCATCCAGGATGTACAGCACCCGGCTCTGCCCCGCTGTCCGAGCATTGCTGTTCGACGACCTCACCTGCGCCAGATGCGACGCCAGCTTCACCCGCTGCGCCTCGCCGCCCGACAAAGTCGTTGCCGACTGGCCCAGCCGAAGATACCCCAGCCCGACTTCATCCAGCACCGCCAGCCGATCCAGCAGCCGCGGAAGCCCCGCAAAAAACCGCAGCGCTTCCTTCACCGTCAGCCCCAGCGCCTCGTGGATATTCTTCCCCTTGTATGGCACGCTCAGAACCTTGGCCTGGTACCGCGTTCCGTTGCAATCCTCGCAGGGCAACTCGACATCGGCCAGGAACTGCATCTCCACCGTCACCGTTCCGTCGCCGTCACAGGTCTTGCACCGCCCGCCCGGCACGTTGAACGAAAAATGCCCCGCGCCAAGGCTCAGCTTCTTGGCTTCAGGCTGCGCGGCATACAACTCGCGAATCAGGTCAAACGCTTTGATATACGTCACAGGATTCGAGCGTGGCGTCCGCCCGATCGGCGTCTGGTCCACCAGCACCACGTCGTTCAGCCGCTCCACTCCGCCCAGACTTCGGAACAGCGTCGCCGGATCGACACCCTCGCCCTTGGCCAGCGCCTGCGCCACCCCGTTGTACAGCACCTTATGCACCAGCGTCGATTTGCCCGATCCGGAAACTCCCGTCACCGCCACCAACATCCCCAGCGGTATATCCACATCCACATTCTTCAGGTTGTTCCCGCGCGCCCCGCGCAGCGCAAGGCGCTCGCGGCCCGGCTCCCGACGCCGCGTCGGAACCGGAATCGAAAGCTGCCCCGCTAGATAACGCCCGGTCAGCGAATCCGGATTCGACATCACTTCAGCCACCGTGCCCTCGGCCAGCAGCCTGCCGCCAAACTCGCCCGCGCCGGGGCCAAGATCGAGCAGGTGATCGGCGGCGCGCAATATATCCGGATCATGTTCCACCACCAGGATCGTGTTGCCCAGATCGCGCAGGCTCTTCAGTATCCGGATCAGTCGCTCCGTATCCCGCGTATGCAGCCCGATCGATGGCTCGTCCAACACGTAAAGCGCGCCCACCAGCCGCGACCCGAGCGAAGTCGCCAATTGTATCCGCTGCGCCTCGCCGCCGGAAAGCGTATTCGCCAGCCGATCCAGCGTCAGATAATCCAAACCCACCGCGTCCAGAAAGCTGATCCGCTGCCGAACCTCATCCAGAATCGGCCCGGCGATCTCTTGCTGCATCGGGCTGAGCTGGATGGTCGCAAAAAAATCCTTCGCCGCGCCAATCGTCAACGCCGCAGCCTCGCAGATATTCCTGCCCGCCACCCGCACCGACCGCGCCTCGGCGCGCAACCGCTGCCCGCGACACTCCGGGCACGTTGCATAGCCGCGATACTTCGACAGCATCACCCGAACATGCAGCTTGTACTTCTTCCGATCCATCTCCGCGAAGAATCCATACACCCCCGCAAACCCGCTCTTCCCGCTCTTGTCGCCATAGAGCAACAGCTCATGTTGCTCCCCGCTCATCTGGTTCCACGGCGTATCCAGCGGAATCTCCAGCGCCTTCGCGCTCCGTCGCAGCTCCGTCTGCCACGTGCGATACTTCGGGCGATTCCACGGGTCAATCGCCCCCGCGTTCAGCGTCAGCGTCTTGTCCGGAACAATCAGATTCAGGTCGTAGTCGATCGTATTGCCAAATCCCTGGCAGCGCGGGCACGCCCCAAATGGATTGTTGAACGAGAACAATCGTGGCTCTGGCTCGCGGCCCGCCATGTGACACACACGGCACTCGTACGCGGTCGAAAACCGATGCACCCGCCGCTCGCTTCCGTCGCCGCTCCCACTCATCGCCTCGCGCGGCACCTCTTCCAGCAGAATCTCGCTCGCCTCGCGATACGCAATCTCGACAGCATCCACAATGCGCGCGCGATTCTCCGCCGAAACCAATATCCGGTCGATCAGCACAAACACCGGCAGCGTAAAGTCCACCTCCAGCAGTGACTCCGGCGTTGAAAACTCGAAAATCTTTCCATGCTGATACAGCCGATTGAAGCCATTCGAACGCAACTCAACCAGCCGCGCCTTCAGCGACTCGGTCAGTGGAGACGCGCTTTCCGCGCCTGCCTTCGCGTCCTCTTTCGCCCCAGCCTTGCGTCCCCGCTTCGCCGCCGGTTTTTCCGCCGCCGCTGGCTCTGCCACGCTCCCCGCGCGAATCGGAAAAAGCGCATGAAGCCGCACACCATCGCCCAGACCCAGCACCGACGTGGCCACCTCGTCCACCGAGTCCCGATTCACCAGCCCGTCGCAGTGGATGCAGTGCACCGTCCCGCAGCGCGCATACATCAGCCGCATGTAGTCGTAGATTTCCGTCGCCGTCGCCACCGTCGAGCGCGGGTTCCTCGTCGTGTTTTTCTGCTTGATTGCGATTGCCGGGGCAAGACCGTCGATCAGGTCCACGTCCGGCTTCTCAATCCGCTCCAGAAACTGCCGCGCATACGCCGAAAGCGACTCGACGTACCGCCGCTGACCCTCTGCGTAGATCGTGTCAAATGCGAGCGAAGACTTCCCCGACCCCGAAACCCCGGAGATCACCGTCAGCACCCCGTGCGGAATATCGCACGCTATGTCTTTCAGGTTGTGCGTCCGCGCGCCGCGGATCGTGATCGCGTCATTCATCGTGGTCTTCTTCGATTATAGAAGCCTGCCGCCCGGCGCACCGCGCTGCATGAGGCCAACTCGCTTCCGCCCGGTCAAACTCCACACCCATGCAAAACAGGCAACCATGCGATTGGTTGAGCGTTTCCACTTCGCAATCCGTCTAACCGTTGTGAGCGTACTCTGTACACAAGCAGGCTCGACGGCTGAGAACCTGTCGAGGATATTTCCATTTTGCGCCCTCAGGCGTTAGGATTCTATCGAGGTTTGCACATGCCCATGACGAAACTCTTTGCTAAAAAATCCCGCAGGCCCAACGGCTTTACCCTCATGGAGCTGCTCATCGTCATCAGCATCATGCTCATCCTCATGCTCATCGCCATTCCCAACTTCACCAAGATGAAGGCAACGGCCAACGAAACCTCGGCCATCAACTCGCTCCAGGCCATCTACAAATCTCAGATTCAGTACCAGACCACCTACCCCTCGAACGGCTTTGCCTGTTCGCTCCAGTCTCTCGGTGGAGACCCGAAAACCGGACCGCCGTCGCCTACCTCAGCCCAGCTCATCCAGGGCGATCTCGCCGCAGGCGTCAAGGCCGGATACACCTTCAACATCGTCAACTGCACCAAGGTCACCGTCAACAACACGGACCAGATCACTGGCTTTGAGGTGACCGCCGTGCCCCAGGCCGTCGGCAAAACCGGAAACCGCGGCTTCTGCATCGACCAGTTCAGCGAGATCAAAAGCGACCCCACCGGCGGCACCAACTGCACCCAGAACCTTCAGTAGCGCAATTGACCGACGTTATGCGGCCCTGCTCTTCGCTGAAGTTCTTCTTCGCCTCGTGCCTTGCCCTTGTCTGCGTTGCAGCTTCCGCGCAAAACAGCGTCCAGGATGTAGCCCTGCGGGTTGACCGGCATTACAACCAGCTTCGCAGCCTCCGCGCCAGCTTCAGCGAGCGCTACTCCGGCCTCGGCATGGAACGCTCCGAATCCGGAACCCTCCTGCTTGAAAAACCTGGTCGCATGAAGTGGCTCTACCAGTCCACGCCCGGAAAGTACTTCCTGCTCACCGGAAAATTCGCGTACTTCTACGCCCCCGGAGATACGCAGGTCCAGCGCCTCAACGCCAGCCAGCTCGACGATCTCCGCTCCCCGCTGCGCTTTCTGCTCGGCCACACCAGGCTCGAGTCCGAGCTGACCAACCTCGCCATCTCCACTGCACCAAACGGCAGCTTCACCCTCTCCGGCATCCCCAAAGGCCAGGAAAAGCGTATCTCCGCGCTCAATCTCACCGTCACAGCGGCTGGCTCCATCACCGCCATCGACATCCGCGACCAGGACGGCTCAGAGACCCGCTTCACCCTCACCGACCAGAGCGAAAACCCCTCGTTTCCCGCCGACACCTTCCGCTTCACCGCGCCCGCCGGCGTCCCGGTCAGTGACGCCCTGCCTCCGGCCTGACCGCTGCCAGACTCACCTGGAGCGAACCCGCGCGCAGCTACTCGTAACGCAGCGCCTCGATCGGGTCCAGATTCGCCGCTCGAATCGCCGGTATCATCCCGCTCACCAGCCCCGTCACCGCAAGAATCCCCACCGCAACCACCACCGACAGCGGCGAAATCTTCAGGTAAATATCCGCCGCGCTCGCGTTCTCGGCCATGTAGCTGTAGAAGCGAATCCGCCCCACCAGCAGCGAGACAATCTCCGCCAGCAGGATGCCCAATCCACCACCCACCGACGTAATCACAAGCGCCTCCGCCAGAAACTGCGTCAGGATGTGTTTCCGCTGCGCGCCCAGCGCCTTCTCGACGCCGATCTCGCGCGTCCGCTGTTGAACGGAAACCAGCATGATGTTCATCAGCCCGATGCCCGCAATCCCCAGCGTCAACGCGCCTACCATCGCCAGCAGCACCTGCAGCGCGATCGATAGAATCCGAAACTGGCTCAACTGCTCCCGGATGTCCGCCACAAAAATCGCGTTGTGATCCGTCGGCTGAAAGTGATGCGCCTGTGCCAGCGCCCCGCGAAGATTCTGCTGCACCAGCGCATGATCCCCGCTGTAGTTCAGCCATATCCCGTCCAGATAATGCGTACTCTTGATGTCGTCCATCGTCGTGAACGGAATGTACACCTGGCGATTGTTGTCGTCTTCCCCTTCGGCCATCTTCGCCTCCAGCACACCCACCACCGTGAAGCGAATTCCGTTCAGCCGGATCGACTGCCCAATCGGATATTCTCCCGAAAAGAACTTCTTCGTGGCCTCGGAACCAAGCACAGCCACGTGCGCCCGCTGCTCCACCTCTCCGCCGTTGAAGAACCGGCCCATCTCCGTCGGCAGGTGCATGATCTCCTGAATGTTTTCGTTCGCGCCGTTCACCGTCCAGGTGTAGGTGTGCAGATCGTCCTGCACCGGAACATCCTTCGAAACCATCGGCGTAATGTGAATCAGTCCCGGCACACCGTTGGCTACAGCATCCAGGTCATCCAGCGTGAACTGCACCTTGATGCCCGCCTTGTCGCCGCCCGCCTGTTCGCTGGTCCGCCCCGGAAACACGCCCATCATCGTCGTGCCCCACTGCGCAAAGATCGCCTCGATCGCCCGGCTGAAACCCGCCCCATACGCCAGCAGCAGAACCACCGTCGCGATGCCCCACGCCATGCCCACAATGGTGATCGTCGTCCGACGACGGTTGTATACCATCGCCTCCCACGCCTGCTGCAGAATGTCTTTCAGCATTGTCTCGCTTGCCTTTCCTACTCCCGCCGCAGCGCTTCCACCGGCTCCAGCGCCGCCGCCTGGCTCGCCGGATACACCCCGGCCACAACCCCGCAGACCGCCAGGCTACCCAGAGCAAGCGCCGCTGACCACCACACCAGCCGTGGCGGATCAAACCCAGGCATCTTCCCCGTCAGAAAATGTTGCAGCAATCCCATGAATCCCGCGGAAATCCCAATCCCGATCGCCCCGCTCACCGTCGTCAGGATCAGCCCTTCCAGAAAGAACTGCGTCAGGATGCTGCGACTGGTCGCCCCCAGTGCCTTGCGCAGGCCGATCTCCCGCGTCCGCTCCGTCACCGATACCAGCATGATGTTGATGATCCCCACCGCACCAAGCCCCAGCGTCACCACGCCAACCCCGCCCAGAAACACATCCATCGCGTCGAATATCTTGTCCACCAACAGGCTCGTATGGATCGTATCCCACTCGTCAAAGGCATCCGCCACGCCGGGATCGAAGCCGTGATTCGCGCCAATCACCCGATGCACCGCCGCCACCGCAGCCGTGCTGTCCCCATGCGCCGCCGGCTGGTACTGAATCGAGGTGAGCGCGTCGTGCGGAATATTCTCGCCCTTCATCGCGAACAACTCCTGCATCGTCGTCAGCGGGATCAGCACCCGTTGATTGTCCGAGTTGTTGTCCCCGTGCCCGGTGGCCCCAATCTCGCCGATCACAGTAAAGTCCGTTCCGTTGATCGTGATTTGCTCCCCCAGCAGAGGATGGCCGGGAAACAGAAGCTGCGCCGTCTTCGGCCCCAGCACGGCTACTCGACGCCGATTCGATAGATCCGATGCATCCAGAAATCGCCCCGCCTGAAGCGGCACAAACCGAACCACAGAGAAATTCGGCTCTGCGCCAATCACCTGAGACGAGGTATTCGACCACTGGCTCACCTCGTACATGTCCGTGCGATTCAGAATCCCCGTCACCGACCTAAGCTCCGGCAAATGTCCCATCGCCGCTTCATCGGCGGGCGTCAGCTTGTATGGCCGCTGTGCCGTATGCTGGTTCGCCACCGCCGGAATCAGCCCGCCCCACATCATCACTACGTCGTTGCCCACGTCGGCCAGGTTTCGCCGCTGTCCGCTGCGAAAACCCTCCCCCAGCCCAACCAGCACCAGCAGCGAACCAACGCCCCACGCAATCCCGAACATCGTCAGGAACGTCCGCAGCTTGTTCGCCACCATCGCCTGAAATACCTGCCCGAGAATATCCTGAAAACTCTGCATAGC
>JAJZFR010000155.1 GCA_021805265.1 Acidobacteriota bacterium
CTCACGCGCCTCCGCCACCAGACACTCCCAGCGAATATCCGCGTCCGAGCTGTCCGGATGTCCGTGCATGAACGCAATCCGCCGATGCCCAAGATCGTAGAGATGCTGCAGCGTAAGACGCGCCGCAACCCGGTGATCCAGCAACACATTCGTCACGCCCGGTATCGTCCTGTGCCCGGCAATCGAAACCGCTGGCACGGAAAGCGGCCCCGTCAGATGCGTATCGATTGCCAGGATTCCCTCCGCGCCGCGGCTGGCCATCATCGCCGGATACTTCTCCACCAACTCCGGCCGGTGACGATGCGTCGCGATGAAGTTGAAATAGTCTTGCTCGATCAACTGCGCAAAAATCCCGTTCATCACCTCGGAGTGGTACCCCTCGGAAAGCACCGGCGTCAGTATCCCCACCATCATCGTCCGCCGGTTCCTCAGCGAACGCGCAATGTAGCTCGGGTGGTAGTTCAGCTCCCGAGCCATGGTTCGGATCCGCTCCCGCGTTGTCTCGGGTATCGACCGCCCCGGAACATTATTCAACACCACGGAAACCGTCGCCGGATCCAGGTTCAGCCGTGCCGCCAATACCTTCAGCGTCACCGGGGCTGTCTGCGTCCCGCCGTCCTCCTGCCTCTTTTGTGCCATGGTTTCAGCGCCTCGCGATTGCCGCTCGATTCGGGATCGTATATTACCGTTAATACTGCCGTATCAACTCCGATTTCCGCAAAGTCTAGCAGCCCGATAACCTCTTCGACAAACACAAAATGCTGCAAAATGTCATTTTCTTCGGAAATCTCACTCAATTCGTGTAAATGTGAATGTAATCCACCACCAACTGCGCTGGAAAAGTCGTCGTTGCACTGGGCGAGCCTGGCCACTGCCCGCCCACGGCCAGATTCAGAATCACAAACGACGGCCCCGCATCGAACGGCCACACCGCCCCGCTCAGGCTGGCGATGCTCGACGTTGTATACGTCACGTAAGGCTGCGTCGGATCGTCCACGTAATAGGCCACCGAACCGGGCTTCCAGATCATTCCATAGGTATGCCAGCCAGCCGCTGTCTCCCCGGCAGGAAAGGAAAACCGTGTCCCCAGGCTGGTCCCGGTGAATCCGGTACCGTGAATCGACCCCTCGTTGAAGTCCGGCGTCGTCGCCGCGTCCACCCGCTCCATGATGTCCATCTCGCCGCTGCCCGGCCAGTTGATCGTCGCAATGTTGTTGCCCAGCATCCAGAATGCAGGCCATAACCCTTGCTCCTCCGGTGCCTCGATCCGAGCTTCCATCCGCCCGTACTGGAAGCCGAATAATCCCTCTGTCTTCAGCCGCGCCGACGTATACACCCCCGCCACAGGCTGCTCCGCCACTACATGCAGCGCACCATCCGTCCCAACGTAGGCGTTTGGCGATGCAGCATTACACGGCGCGGTCGTCGATCCCCACCCGCAATACGTCTCCAGCTCATTGTTTCCCCACCCTCCGTTATTGCCAGTATCATACGTCCAGATTGCAGGGTTCGGCTGGATATTTGTACCTCCGGCGTTGTTGAAATCCTCGCTCCACACCAGCGTCCCCGAGGCAATGTTGGGCGAAAAACTCTGGCTCGCCACCTTGCTCGCGCTCAACCCGCTCCCCGACGCAATCGCATTCACGGTCAGGTTCGACGCCACCAGAAACGGCGCTTCGTACACCGTCGAAGCCGTCGTCGGTACCGATCCATCCGTCGTGTAATAGACCGTCGCCCCATTCGATACTGTGCTCAACGTCACCACCTGCGCCCCGCCAAGTGCCGCAGTAGCGCTGATCGCCGGGGTAGCCGCTTGCGTCAACAGCGGCTGCGAACTCGCGCCACCGCTGCTGCCCCCACAGCCCAGAAGTAGACACACCGTAGCCAGAAAAATACCAACCGCCGAGCTTCGTCCACGCACAGAACTCGCTGAAATCATCGCCAAATCTCCCCTTCGCCGCCCTGCTCAGGTCGGAAGCAAGCCCAATTCTGGCGGCAGATAGGAAATATCACCCCCACCCTGCGTCGGTCAATCGTTTGCTCCGATATTCCTCCAGGGCCGCGAGCAGTGCGCCGCCGAATCCAGCACTGCTGCCAGCCCGGCCCTCGCTCCTGTACCATGGGCTGGCCGCGCCTGTTTCTGACACACATGCTCCAGACCCGATCGCTTCGTAACTGAATTTCTCAATTTCCTCAATTCAAGACCACCTCATCATGCACCCAATTCAGAACGCTGACCCCTCGATCCGCCCTCCCCGCCGCCGCTGGCGCATCGCATGGCTGCTCGGCATTGGCGTCCTGGTCAACTACTTCGACCGCGTCAGCCTCTCCGTCTCCCAGGTCGCGCTTCACGTCTCCTTCGGCATCGGTGCCGTCGCCTTCGGCTATCTCTCGGGCGCTTACAACTGGACCTACGCCATGTGTCAGTTGCCCATCGGCGTCGTTCTCGACCGCTGGGGAGTCCGCCGCACGGGCCGTGTCAGCATCTTTCTCTGGAGCGTCGCCTCCGTCGCTTCCGCGCTCAGCCGTAACCTCACCGCCTTCTTTGCTGCGCGTCTCCTGCTCGGCGTCGGCGAGGCGCCAACCTTCCCCGCCAACTCGAAAGCCGTCGGCCTCTGGTTCCCGCCCGAGGAGCGTAGCTCCGCAACCGCCATCTTCGACTCCGCCGCCAAGTTTGCCTCGGCCATCGGCGTTCCCATCCTCGGTGTCGTCCTGCTCTCCATTGGCTGGCGCTGGAGCTTCGCCCTCACCGGAGCCATCAGCCTGCTCTACCTCGTCTATTTCTGGCGCGTATACCGCGACCCCGACGAGGACCCCGAACTCACCGCCCTGGAGCGCGCCCACATCGACCGCCGCTCTGGCATCACAGAACAGCCAGCGCCGCTCACCCAGCCCGCTGCGCACAGGCCGCTGCCACTGCGCCTGCTCGCCCGACAGAAAAAGGTCATCGGCCTCGCGCTCGGTTTCGGCTCCTACAACTACGTCTTCTATCTGCTGCTTACCTGGCTACCCGGCTATCTCGCCACCGCGCTCCATCTCGACCTGCTCCATTCGTTCCTTTACACCGGAGTTCCCTGGCTGGTAGCTACCGTCGCAGAACTATCCATCGGCGGCTGGCTGGCCGACTTCCTCATGCGTCGCGGTGCAGACCCCAGCCGCGTCCGGCAGACCATCCTCGTCCTCGGCATGGCTTGCGGTCTGGGCATCTTCGGCGCAGCCGGAGCGCACACTCCTGTCGCAGCGCTCCTCTGGATCAGCCTCTCCATCGGCGGACTCTCCGCCGCCGCGCCCATCGGATGGTCGGTGCCAGCCCTGATCTCGCCCCGCTCGAGCGTCGGCTCGGTCGGCGGAATCCTCAACTTCTCCAATCAGCTCTCCGCCATTACCGCGCCCATCCTCACCGGATACGTTGTCGCGATCACGCATTCCTTCCGTTGGGCCTTTGGCGCGGCGGCCATCTATCTCGTCATCGGCATCGCCGCTTACCTGCTCCTGCTCGGCCGCATCGAACCCATGTTTCCAGAGCCAATGAGGATCGATCCATCTCGTCCGGACCCATCCTTTTCCCCGATGGGCGGCCGGTAGCCACCCCAAACATACTCGAGCGCCTCGGGCAGCGTCTGTTCCCGCACCGCGCGGTCCACATGCCCGGCGTTCTCCGCGAACACAAACTGGTAGTGGTAGCCCTTCGCCGCCAACACGCGCGCCATGCGCTCGTTCGCCTCCACCCAGTCGTGCATCCCGTCCCGCATTGCGTTCGGATTCAGCAGATCCCGGTCGCCCACCTCCATCCAAATCCGAAGCGGCTTCCGCGCCGCGCTCGCAATCAGGTGCTCATGAAACTCCCATGCCCCGTGCGGCGTCTGCGCGCTGTAGGGCCACTGCTGGTTCACATACGTCCCCGAATACGTCAGCACACGGTGATACCACTCCGGGTGATACCAGGCCATGATCAGCGCGCACGATCCGCCAGAGCTGCCGCCCATGGTCGCCCGTCCGTCCGGGTCGTGGGTCAGCTTCACGTGGTACCGCGACTCCACCTGCGGCAAGACCTCGCTCTCCACAAACTCCGCATACCGACCGCTCATCGTGTCGTACTCGAGGCCCCGCTCGCTGCCCTGCGCGTCGCCGCTTCCGTTGCCGATCGAGATGGCAATCATCACCGGAATCCGGTGCGCGGCGATCAGCGAATCGAGCACTGGAAACAGCTCCCCATCCGGGCCATCCGCCCCCACCAGAAACGGAGCCACCATCCCCGCCCGATATTGCTGCGGCACATACACCGCAACCCGCCGCGTATACGCCGCCGGATGGCTCGTCGTCACGACCGGACGCCCCGGATGCGCCGGGTCCCCTGTCACAAACGTACCCGCATCCCGCGCAATTCCCGGATACAGCTTGCTATCGGTGGAACTCATCGTGAATTCGTAGACAGTCCCGCGTGGCACCGATGCCCCAGGCAGCGTCTCCGCCGCCGCCGGATGCGTCGGCCCCAGGATGAAATTCCCGTCCACATCGTCCGGCGGAACCGCTCCATCCGCCAGTTCCCTGGCCTGCACAAAACCAGCCGTGTGCGGATCACGCACCGGTGGCCCTGCCTTGCCAGTCTGCGCAAAGCCCGCAAGCCCGACAAGCCCGGCCAATCCGGCAAACCCTGCAAGCGAAACGAAAACCAGCCCCGTCATCCGCCGAAAAGTAATCCGTCTCATCCTCAACCCTCCGTTTACTTCTCTCGTCGCGTCGCCCGCATCGCGCCCGTCGAAATCCCGCCATCCACCAGCAGCGTCTGACCGGTCACGTATCGGCTCGCCTCCGACGCCAGAAAAACCACCGCGCCATCCAGATCGTGCGGTTCGCCCGCCCGCTTCAGCGGTATCCGGTCCACCAGATACTCGACCCACTCCGGGTCCTCGTACATCGCCTGATTCTGTGCCGTCCGGAACCACCCAGGAGCCAGGCAGTTCACCGTGATCCCGTAGCGGCCCCAGTCATCCGCCAGGCTCATCGTCAACTGCCGAATCCCGCCCCGGCTCGCGCAATACGGTCCCAGCCCTGCGTAACCCGCCACACTGGTCACCGAACCAATGTTGATCACCCGCCCATAGCCTCGCCGCGCCATCCCGCGAGCCACCTGCTGCGCCACAAAAAAACTCCCGCGCAGGTTCGTATCGAGCACCAGGTTCCAGTCTTCCCAGCTCACTTCGAGTGCCGCCTTGCGCACGTTGCAGCCCGCGTTGTTTACCAGAATATCCACCCGTTCGCCCGCTGCATCCAATCCGTCCAGCGTCGCGCCCAGTCGCTCGATGCTCTCCCGCCCGCGAACGTCCAGGTCCACCGTCCTCACCCGACGACCCAGCGCTTCCATCTCCCTCGCAAATGCAGCAATATCCCCGCACCGCCGGCTGGTCAGGATCAGGTCCGCTCCCGCACGTGCCAGCGCTCGCGCAAAGTACTGCCCCAGCCCGCGACTCGCGCCCGTCACCAGCGCCGTCCGTCCGCTCAGATCAAACAAATTCTCAGCCAAAGTGCGCTCCCTTGCATCCGTCATAGTCTGGCCTCGGCTTTCCCGGAATCCAGTCCCGAAGCCAGTCCCGGGGCCAGTCGCGGGTCCAGCACAATCTTCATCAAATTAGGCTCCCGCGCATGCAGCCGCGCAAACCACCCCGCTCCATCCTCCAGCGACGCAACCGCCGTAATCAGCCGCTTCACCCGTATCTGCCCGCTCGATACCATCGCAATCGCCTCCGGATACTCCCCGCAGGATGCGCACGAACCCTGCAACCGAATCTGCCGCGACACCACCTTCTGCAGCGGCAACGTCACCTCCGGTGTTATGTTGCCCACCAGCACCACCGTTCCGCCTTTGCTCACCGCATCGACCGCCGCAGTCACCGTCTCGTCGCGCCCCACCGCCTCAAACACCACCCCAGCACCGTGCCCATCCGTCAGATCCTTCACCTGCCGCGCAAGCTCCTCGCCCGAGGCGAGAAGCGTCTCCGAAGCGCCAAGCGACTCAGCCATCGCCAGCCGCGTTCTGTCCACATCCGCCACCACAACGCGCTTCCAACCCAGCGCCAGCGCCGCCTGCATCGTCAACAGCCCGATCATCCCCGCGCCAATCACCACCGCCGTCCCATCCGGATCCATCGCCGCCAGGTGCGCAGCATGAAGCGCCACCGCCACCGCCTCCAGCATCGCCGCCTCGGCAAACTCCATCTCAGCCGGCAGCCCATACACAATCCGCTCCGGCACCGTCACGTACTCGGCAAACGCTCCATCGCGTCGAAACTCCTTGCACGAAACTCCCACCACCTCCCGCCGATCACACAGATTGATCTCTCCCCGAGCGCAGTAAGCACAAGCCCCGCAGTACACCGTGGAGTCAAACGTAACCCGGTCCCCCATACGAAAGCGAGTCACCCCCGCGCCCACGCGCTCCACCACGCCAGCCGCCTCATGGCCCATCACCAGCGGTGGAATCCGTCTGCCCGATCCGCCATCGAATCCATGCACATCGCTGCCGCAGATTCCACAAGCCGCCACGGCAATCAGCAACTCGCCCGCTCCCGGTTCCGGCTTCGCTATGTCCCTGATCTCCAGATGACTGTACTCCGATAACAACAGCGCTTTCATTCGCCCATCCCTTCAGCCTTTTCTATTGGTTCCAATCTACTCTCACCCCCGTGCGGAGCGATAGTGCAGCGCGCGCCTGCGAACATCGAAATGGGAATTTTCATGCATGGATACCACGGAACTCCACTTATCCATCTCTATCTTCCAGAAACACTCGACGAAACCACTGCAAATGCGCTAGCCTTGATCGCATGCCAACTGAACATATTCTCCAATACGTCGAAGCTGAGATAGCCAAGCTCAAACAGGTCCGCGCTCTGCTCTCCGCCACTGGCAAGGTAACCGCGCGCATCAGCAAAGCCGGCATCAAGCCCGCAGCCAAACCAGCGAAGAAAAACAATCGCCGCCCACTTAGCCAGGAAGCCCGCAAAGCTATAGCCGACGCGCAACGGCGTCGCTGGGCCGCGCAGAAATCAAAGAAATAACCCGTCCCAAAACCACTCCCTGGCACTTATCAGCGCCGGAGCATAACTCCAGTCCCGGCGTTGCTCGGTGTTCTTTCTACTGTTCGATCCCCGGCCCCGTCGATTTCCAATCGTCCGAAATCCATTACGCCGCTGTAACCTTCGCCGTCCATGAGCCTCTTACCCCACAAGCGGGCAGGACTCGCGAAGGAGACACATGAAGCTACCTTACCTTGTTATTGTTCTGGCCCTGGGAACGCTCGTGTCGCCGGCCCGCGCAGCCGACAATCTCAAACTCAACCCCCAACTCGACTACAACACGGACAGCCAGGACGGCCCGCTCATCACCGGCGACAACATGTCCGCCGGCATCGTGTCCGGGCAACCGAACTACATCCTCATCTACGCCGAAGCCTGCTATAACTCGAAGCGCCAGGCACGACGCACCGTTGCCCTCTACAACGCCTACCGATCCCGCATCCACTTCGTCATCATCGACCTCGATCTGCCCCGCTCACCCGAGCAGCAGGCGCTCGTCAAAAAGTATTTTCAGGGCTACATCCCCCATGTCGCCGTTCTTGACCGCAACGGCAAGCCCGTCTACAGCCAGCCCGGTGAAATCCCCACCCAAAACCTCGAACAAATCTTCAAGCAAATTCTCGACAACACCCGGCAATAAAATAATCTCCACCCTCTCCTTGACATTCTACCTATCCATGGCGTACCTATATGTAGAACGTCTAGGAGAACTATGTCCCCGAACAGGAAAACCGATCTCCTCCAGGGAACCCTCG
>JAJZFR010000264.1 GCA_021805265.1 Acidobacteriota bacterium
TCCGGTCCGTGTCAAGATGCGCAGATTCTCTCCGCCCGTTTGTTCTACGATTGGAAGCGATGAAAATACTGACGGCTGCCGAGATGAAACGCTGCGACCGCGTGACCGGCGAGCGCTTTGGCGTGTCGCAGCTTGCGCTGATGCAGGCTGCCGGAGGCGCTGTCGCACAGTTTGCCGCGCGCCGGTTCCCTGCCGCGCGGCTGGTTACAGTGCTCTGCGGGCGCGGCAACAACGGCGGCGACGGCATGGTTGCGGCGCGCCTGCTGGCCCGGCACGGCTGCGCGGTGCGCGCGGTCCTGCTCGGCGAGTCCGCCAGCCTGCCGGATGAGCTGGCAGCGCAGTGGCGCGATCTGGACTGCGTTCCTTCCGTCGAACGGCATGAGGCGACTACCGAAGCTCAGTTCGATGCTCTTCAAGCGATCTCTGCCGCCGACCTGATTGTGGATGCGGTGGTCGGAACAGGATTTCGTCCGCCCCTGCGTGGCCTTGCCGAGGAGATTGCCCGTCGTCTGCGGGCGAGCAATGTTCCCGTCCTGGCCGTCGATCTGCCCTCCGGTTGGGACGCCGACTCGACCGATGCTGAGGCTGCGAGCGCCTTCCCCGCCGATGCGGTCGTCACCTTTACCGCGCCCAAACCGGCCCATGTCTTTGGCCGGATGACCCGGCATTGGAGCCAGCCAGTGGTCTTAGCCGCGATTGGATCGCCCGTGGCCGCCGTGGTCTCGGCGGAGCAACTGCACTGGGCTGGTGCGGCCAAGGCTTTGGCCGAGACGCCGCGCGCGGCCGACTCCAACAAAGGGCGGTTTGGCCACGTGCTGGTCGCCGGTGGCAGCATCGGCAAATCCGGCGCGCCGGCGATGACCTCGCTGGCCGCTCTCCGCGCGGGCGCGGGCCTGGTGACCGCTGCCGTCCCGGAAGCGATTCAACCGCTGGTGGCCTCGATTGCTCCGGAACTGATGACCATGGCTCTCGATCAGGATGCGCGGGCGCTGATCGACCGAATGACCGTGCTGGCGATTGGGCCGGGGCTGGGAACCAGCGATGCGGCAAAGCAGCATTTCCGGAAGCTGATCGAGGCGGCTACCATCCCGGTCGTGGTCGATGCCGACGGGCTGAATCTGCTGGCGGCGGAGCCGGAAAAACTGCGCGAGATCGCGCAGGGAAGGCCGCTGATCCTCACTCCCCATCCGGGAGAGATGGCGCGGCTGGCCCGCTGCTCGGTTGCCGAAGTGCAGGCCGACCGGCTCGGCCTGGCGCGCCGGTTTGCCACCGAGAACCACCTGACGCTGGTGCTCAAGGGATGGCGGACGCTGATCGCTCACCCCGACGGCGAGGTTGCCGTGAACACGACCGGGAATCCCGGCATGGCCAAGGCGGGCAGCGGGGACGTGTTGACCGGCATCGTCGCCGGGATGGTCGCGCAGCACCCGCATTCAATTTCTGAAGCGGTCGAGGCCGCAGTCTATCTCCATGGCCTGGCCGGCGACCTGGCCCTCTGCGAGCAGGATGAACATACGCTGCTCGCGACGGACCTGATCGCCGCGCTGGCCCGAGCCTTCCGGTCACGCTCCCGCGACCCAGACGGCTTCTGCTGGCTGCAGGGGCTTGCCGCAAGACTCGATACGGCAAAGCTCGAAGTGGCCAGACTCGATGCGGGGCGGACGGAAGTTGGGAAGCCGTGACCGCGCCGCTGGCAGAAGAGTTTGAGACCGCGTCGAGCGCTGAAACCGAAGCGCTCGGTGAGCGCCTGGCCCAGCAAATCGCGCCGCCGCGGCTCCTCATCCTGAGAGGCGATCTGGGCGCGGGCAAAACCACGCTGGTGAAAGGCATTGCTGCCGCGCTAGCCGCCGCAGACCCGGACGAGGTGACCAGCCCGACCTTCACCCTGGTCCACGAGTATGCGGGAGCGCTCCATGGCAGGCGGGTCAGGCTCTTTCATCTGGACCTTTACCGCCTCGAAAGCGAGCGGCAACTGGCCACGCTCGGCCTGGAAGAGATGGCGACTGAGGACTCCATCGTTCTCGTCGAGTGGGGGGAAAAGTTTCGCAGCATTCAGGAACTCGCCGATGGAGAAATTGCCATCGCCATTGTGGGCGGCGACCGGCGCAGGATCACTCTGACTCTGAATTCCCGACTCTGAAAAACAACGCCCGACGGCTGGTATTTTCTATCATGCCGTCGGGCGGGTCTCCCGGTTCGCTTCAGATTGTCGCCAGCGCCTGATCCAGGTCAGCGATCAGGTCGTCCTTGTCTTCGATCCCGATCGAGAGCCGGACCAGGCCCTCGGTGATGCCCATGTCGAGTTTGCGTTCCGCGCTGAGCGCGGCGTGGGTAGTGGTCGAGGAGTGCGAGGCGAGCGACTCGACTCCGCCCAGCGACTCGGCGTTCAGGAAGATTTCAATTGCGGCGAGGAAGCGCCCAGCGGCCTCGCGCGAGCCCAGGTCGATGCTCATCATCGAGCCAAAGCCCTTTTGCTGGCGAAGAGCCAGCGCGTGCTGCGGATGGGTTTCGAGGCCAGGATAGTGAATCCGGAGAACCTTGGGATGACTGGCCAGGTGAGCCGCAATGGCTCGGCCATTCTCCTCGTGCTGCTTCATGCGCAGGGGCATGGTCTTGATGCCGCGCAGCACCAGATAACACTCGAGCGGCGACAGCGTGGCCCCGACCGCTTTCTGCACCAGCAAGGTGCGCTCGGCCTGCTCTTTCGTGGTCGTAATCAGCGCGCCGCCCAGTCCGTCGGAGTGGCCATTGAGAAACTTGGTCGTCGAGTGCATGACAATGTCCGCGCCCAGATCGAGCGGGCTTTGCAGCACCGGCGAGAGGAACGTATTGTCCACGCTGACCTCGATCCCGTGCTGGTGGGCTAGGTCAGCGACCGCGCGAATGTCCGTCAACTGCATCAGCGGGTTGCTCGGCGTCTCGCAGTAGATGAGTTTGGTATTGGGCCGGATCGCGGCGGCAAGCAGATCCAGGTTGCCCATATCCACGTACTGGATCGCGATGCCGTAGTGGGCGATGATTTGGTCGAGCAGCCGCGCCGTGCCCCCATAAACATTGTGGGAACAGATGACGTGATCGCCCATGCGCAGGGGCGCAAGCAGCGCGGAGATGGCGGCCATCCCTGTCGCGAAGGCAAAGGCCTTGATGCCGGGACGATTGCCTCCCTCGAGCACAGCCAGCGACTCTTCCAGACGGTCGCGGGTCGGGTTGCCCGCGCGGGAGTAGTCCCAGCCCTTGTCCGTGCCGATACCGGTCAGCTCAAAGGTGGAGGAGAGATAAAGCGGCACATTGACCGCTCCGGTGAGCGGATCGGGGTGCTGACCGGCGTGGACCGCCAGCGTGGCGTACTTGAGTTCAGGCATG
This sequence comes from Acidobacteriota bacterium, assembly GCA_021805265.1. Taxonomy (GTDB): domain Bacteria; phylum Acidobacteriota; class Terriglobia; order Terriglobales; family Acidobacteriaceae; genus Acidicapsa. Next base: position 3,364 of record JAJZFR010000264.1, read on the forward strand.
AAGACCTCGGAAGGGAATGTAAAAATCCTGTAACTCCCAAGAGTAACGCGTTCGCGGAGTTGAGGAAAGTACAGACGCGCTGCCAGATCGTGAGGCCTGGGCCAGGTCCAACGGCCGAGAGTCCCAGGTCCGTAGCTCCGGACCTGGGACTCTCGGCTCTTCGACGATCATGCTGCCTGGCCAGCTACCTCAGCCGCTACCTGATATGCGCCATCGCCTCCAGGGGCAGGTTGCGCGAGGAGCCGCCGACCAGCACGGGCCGCTCGCCAGTCGCCGTGGTCCACAGGTTGGCCGAAGTTGACCAGAACTGGAGCCGATGCGCCGGGACCGTGATGGTAACGGCGCGGGATTCTCCCGCTGCAAGGGAAACGCGGTCAAAGGCAACGAACGTGTGTTCGGCGAAGTCGCCCGCCTGGAGCGCGGCGGAGGATTGCGGCTTGCCGAGGTAGACCTGGGCCACCTCGTCGCTGGCCACGCTGCCAGTGTTTTTGAGGGTAAAGCTGACCGCCAGCCCGCCGTCGGCTGCCGGGGCAACCTTCAGCCCGGAGTATGCGAAATGCGCGTAGCTGAGGCCGTAACCGAACGGGAACAGCGGAGCGATCTTCTGCTCGTCGAACCAGCGATAACCAACGAAGATGCCTTCGGAGAAGGTGGTTTTGCCGTCCACGCCCTTGGCGGTGCGCTCGGGATGAGCCGGGTCTGTGGCGGGATAATCGGTGAGCTTGCTGGCCCAGGTAAAGGGCAGGCGGCCCGCTGGGCTGGACTTGCCCAGCAGCAGGTTGGCGGTGGACCAACCGCCCTCGTCGCCTGGCCACCACATCTGGAGCACGGCCTTGACGTGGCCAAGCCAGGGCAGCGCGACGGGCTGGGAGACGTTGAGCACAACGACCGTGTTGGGGTTGACCGCTGCGACCTCCTCGATCAGCTTGTCCTGATCGCCGGGCAGGGCGAAGTCCGGGTGCCCACGCGTCCAGGCGAAGACCACGGCGACCTTCGCTGCCTTGGCGGCGGCAATGGCGGCGGCGTGGTCGGTCTCCCGCTCGGAAGGGGTCATCCAGTTCAGGCGAACCTGCTCGGGATGGTTCGAAGTATCGCCCATGATGGTGGCGCTGACGTTATGTTTGCCTGCGGTCAGGTCGAGCGCCACGCGGACATTGTCCAGACCGTCGGTCGTGGGCATGAGTCCGTCCTTGCCGCCGATGACGGTATCGCCGTGGACGCCGCCGCGCATCCCGTTGGCTCCTGCAACGTAGTTGCCGTCAATCTTCAGGCTGCCGGCCGCGCCGAGGAGCTGAAAATAAACCCAGTACGTGCCCGTCGAGGGAACGTCGAGTGTTCCGTCCCAGGCGACATCGGTGTTAGCCGGAAAGGCTTTGCCGTTGGCCTTGGTGAAGTCGAGGGTGGCATCGGTGGACTTGCTGCCGTCCTTGCCCCCGGCCGTCATGGTTCGCTGGAGGCCAGGCTTGCCGTCGGCATTGGTCCAGAGCGCGGCGGGGATGGGCTTGCCGGTCATGTCGTCGGCAACCGCGTAGGTGATCTTAGCTGCGGGATCGAGCTTGCGCATGGCCTGCAGGGTGCCGATCTGGCGCCACGGAAAACCAATGGACCGCTCGCCGGCCGTTCCGATGGCCACGGTCTGTCCAGCGCCGGGGCCAATCATCGCCACCGACGACAGATCGTCGGCTTTCAGGGGAAGGATCGATCCCTCGTTCTTCAGCAGAACGGCGGCGTCTTCGCCGGTCTTTTCAATCACTTTGGCGTTGGCTTCGATCGCGTGGACGGGCGGGTGCTTGGGTCCGGCCTGGCCGGGGGTCGGGTGGTCGAGATAGCCGAACTGGTCCATCTGATAAAGCACGTACCCGGCGGCGCGGGTGATGGTTGCGTCGCTCAGCTTGCCCTCCTGGCGGAGGTTCCAGAAGTTGGTGTGCGCGTCTCTGGCGGTGCCAAACGAACCCATGTCAAAGGGCTTCGGCTTTGGCTCCTCGGGCAGCGGTTTACCGAAGAAACCAGCCATCAGCGCGGTGTTGAAGACGGGCGGCGGCGCGGGAACTGGCTTCTCCGTGGTGAAGAAGGAGAAGATCATCGCGCTCATCGGACTGTCTTTGGGTCCGGGACCGGGCATCTCCATATCGAGGCCGTTGTTGATGAAGTCGGCAGCGTGCACAGCACCCCAGTCCGAGGTAACGAAGCCCTGGAATCCGACCTGGTCGCGCAGGATTTTGATCAGGGTGTCCGGATTGCCGCAGGCGGCGATGCCGTTCACCTTGTTGTAGGAGCACATGATCGAGGAAACTTTGGCGTTGGCCGCGTCGATGAAGGGAGCGACGTAGATTTCATGGAGCGCCTGCTGGTTGACGAAGACATTGCCGCCGTCGGTGTCGTAGGCAACGTAGTGCTTGGCCATGGCCATCACGTCCTGGCCCTGGACGCCGTGAATGAGCGCGGCGCCAATCTCGCCGGTGAGCACGGGGTCTTCGCCATAGGTGTTGTAGCCGCGGGCAAAGGTGATGTCGCGGTCGATGTTGATGAACGGCTGAAGCACCACGTCAATACCGAGCGATTTGGCCTCGCGGGCTATCACCTGTCCGTTGGCGACCGCGTCGGCCTTGCTGAAGGTGGCGGCGAGGCCCATAGTTGCCGTTTCCGCCTGCGAGGGGTTGCGGGTCAGGATGCCCGGCGGTCCATCGGACATGCGCAGCGGGGGAATGCCAAGGCGCGGTACGCCGGTCAGATAACCTGCCTGGCCCTGGTTGGTGGCGGGGTCTTCTGAAGCCCCACGGATGAGCGCCATCTTTTCCTCGATGGTCATCTGGCTGAGCAGCTTGTCGACGCGGGCGTCGCCAGTCACCTTGGGTACGGCAGTCTGAGCGGCGGCAACGAAGGTGGCAGCGAGTGCGAGCGCGGCGAGCAAGCCCACGCGGGCTGAATGGGTGCTTCGAGAATAAATGGACATGCGTTTGTCTCCTGAATCTCTGCGCTGGCTTCCCGGTGTCTCCAGCTTTTGCGAAATACTTAACAAAGGTTGCGGTGTAGCTTGCCGCCGCATCGTTACGTTGCCGATACGCAATCCGATAGAGAACAGGTTCCCCCAGGCACGGAAAATCTTCCACGGACTCGCCACGCGCAGCGGACGAAATCGCCAACCGGCGGATGATAGCCGAAACCGCCGACGGTTGTCAGCTTTTGTACAAAATGGCCAGAAGGTGGCTCGAGTGTCTGTGGATTATGCTTGAGTGCGGGTGAGCAAAGTGAAGGAAAAGATACAGGAGGATGGAATGAGCGGGGAGCCAGCCTCTGGCGTCAAGGCGCTCTTTGACGGCCTGCGGGCGGAGGACCGACGCGCGCTGGGCCAGGCGCTGACCCTGGTGGAAACAGGCGGCGCGAAGGCTCAGGCGCTGGTCGCGCTCTGCCGCGAGGCGAACTCCCACCAGGGACGGCGCGCGCTCCGGCTGGGGCTTACCGGTGCCCCTGGCGTGGGCAAAAGCACGTTGATCGAGGCTTTGGCGCGGGTGCTCCGTGCGCAGGGGCGGACGGTGGGGGTTCTGGCCGTCGATCCATCGAGTCCGCTGAGCGGCGGCGCTCTTCTCGGCGACCGGATTCGGATGGGCGAATTCGCCGGCGATGACGGGGTGTTTATCCGCTCGATGGCGACGCGCGGCCACCTCGGCGGCCTGGCGGCGGCGGCCGACGACGCGCTCTCCGTGATGGAGGCAAGCGGCAAGGATACGCTGCTGATCGAAACCACCGGCGTTGGCCAGGGCGAGGTCGAGATTACTCAGTTCGCCGACGCGGTAGCGCTCGTGCTCGCGCCGGGGATGGGCGATGGAGTGCAGGCGATGAAGGCCGGCGTCCTCGAGATAGCCTCCGTGCTGGTGCTGAACAAGGCCGACCGGGAGGGCCACGCGGCAAGGGAGCAACTGGAACAACTGGAGCAGGAGATGCTGGGAATGGAGGCTCTGGCCCATGCCGTGAGCGGGCGCGCGGCGCGAGCGATCCTGAAGACGGTGGCGACGAGGGGCGAGGGCGTAGTCGAGTTGCTGAATGCTCTGGAGGCGGCGGCGACCGTCCAAGGCCAGGCCGTTTCCCGTCATGATCCTGCGGAAGCAGGTGCGGGGCAGAGTTCTCCTGTCATCGATCACCTGGGCATTGCGGTGCGTTCGCTCGACGAGGCGGAGCGATTGTATTGCCTGCTGGGGCTGGTGGCGCGTGGTCGGGAGACGATCACCGCCGAAGGCGTGCGCGTGGCGATGTACGAGGTTGGCGAGAGCCGGATCGAGCTGCTGGAGCCGATCAACGCTCAGGACGCGGAGACCACTGTGGGGCGATTTCTGGCGCGGCGCGGCGAAGGGCTTCATCATCTCGCGCTCCGCGTGAATGACCTGGAAGCGGTGGTTGCCCGGCTCCGGGCG
>JAJZFR010000392.1 GCA_021805265.1 Acidobacteriota bacterium
GGGCGGCGGATTCGCGTGGGATATTTCTCCGCGGACTTCCGCGAGCATCCGGTCAGCTATCTCACAGCGGGGCTTTTCGAGAAGCATGACCGAAAGGCATTCGAGATATTCGGCTTCGCCTACGGCCCGGCGACCGAGGACGCAATGCGCCGGCGCATCCGCCGCGCGATGGATCAATTCCACGATATAAGCAGCCTGACCGATCAGGAAGTGGTCCGGCTGAGCCGAGAACTGGAGATAGACATAGCCGTCGATCTGACCGGGTTCACGCAAAGCAGCCGCACTGGCATCTTTGCCAGGCGCGCCGCGCCCGCGCAGGTCAACTACATCGGCTACCCAGGGACGATGGGGGCTTCGTACATGGATTACCTGATCGCAGACGAGGTCGTGGTGCCGCACGGGCATCGCATCCATTACGCGGAAAAGATTGTCTCGATGCCCGAGTGTTATCAGGCCATCGAGCAGCCGGACTGGAGCGGAATCCGCGTGCCGACGCGCACCGAGTGTGGACTGCCGGAGGAAGGCTTTGTCTACTGCTGTTTCAATAACCATGCGAAGATTGCGCCCGCAGTGTTTGCTGGCTGGATGCGGATATTGGGCAGCGTAGCCGGAAGCGTGTTGTGGCTGGTGGCTGGCGAAAGCGGAGTGAGCGAAAGGCTGCGGCGACGAGCGGGCGAAGCGGGCGTCGATCCACAGCGGCTGGTCTTTGCGCCGCCGTGGCCTTACGCCGAACATCTCGGCCGGCAGCGAGTGGCCGACCTGTTTCTGGATACACATCCCTTCAATGCCGGGGCTACGGCCAGCGCAGCTCTCTCTGCCGGGCTGCCTGTATTGACGCGCTTCGGCGAGAGTTTTGCGGGGCGGATGGCGGCCAGCCTGCTGCACGCTGCGCACATGCCGGAGCTGGTGACCGCGACGCTGGCCGAGTATGAGCGAACAGCGATAGCGCTGGCCAAAGATGCCGCGTATCTGGGCCGGCTGCGCGAGCGGTTGAGGGTGAACGCGACCGCTGCGCCTTTGTTCGATCAGGCCGCGTTCACTCGCGCTCTCGAGGCGGCGTATCGCGCGATGCATGAGCGCAGTCTGTCTGGCCTCGACCCGGAGCATATTCCCGTCGAAGCGTTGTGCTGCAGATCGTCTTTCAGGGGATAAGATGGATGCAGCGCCTCTCGTCTGGTTATCGCATTGCCAATCAACCCATGCCATGCGGGCTGCGCATACAGACCGAAGAAAGAAAGGTACTAACGACTATGATCTTCCCCCGGAGATTTTCCATTGGGTTCTCAGTCTGCCTGCTTGCGATTTCGCTGAGCGGGTGTAAATCCAAACTGGACAAAGAGATCGATCAGGCGAAGCTGGACGCAGCCAAGACCGGCCAGCCGCAACAGGTGACCTCGACTGACAGCAAAGGCGACACAGTGACGACCACCGTGCAGCCGCCGATACCGGGCCAGAGCGGCCAGGTGGTGACAACGACAGTTGCGCCGCCGGTGAAGCCGGCCAACGGCGCATCGAGTGGCATGGGCAATGGCATGGCGGGCAACGCGCCAAACGGCATGCAGCAGGCCAACATGCAGCAGCAGGCACCTGCGCAACCGCCGCCGCCGATTCGCGTTCCGGCGGGCACCGGGCTGACCATACGGATCGATCAGCGGATCAGCGTCAAGACCAGCCGCGCAGGCGACCAGTTTACCGGCGAGATCGTGGACCCGGTGGTCGATCCGGCCAACCAGGTGGTGATTCCGAAGGGGTCGCCGGTCGGTGGAATCGTCGATTATGCGCACAAGCGGGGCCACTTCAAGGGTGCCTCCGATCTGGAGCTTCGGCTGACCTCGCTCACGCTCAACGGGATCAACTATCCGCTGACGACCAACGACCTGAACCGGGCCAAGAAGGGCAAGGGCAGGCGGTCGCTGGCGATGATTGGCGGCGGCGCGGGTCTGGGCATGCTGATCGGCGGCATTGCGACGGGTGGCACGGGGCTGCTGGTGGGCGGACTGGTGGGCGGCGGCGCGGGGACCGCTGCCGCCGGATTGACCGGCAACGGCGACATCGTGATCCCGGCGGAGTCGATCGTTCACTTCCGGCTGGCAGATCCGTTATACGTGCAGCAGTAAGTCCGGCAACAAACCAGGCGAACCAGCCCGTGGAAGAGACCGGTTCCGGACTCTTCCACGGGCTTTTCTTTCGCTCGGCTACGGTTTGGCGGGCAGCATTCCGATGGTATGAAGCCAGCGCTCGACGCTCGCTGGCCAGTTGGTGACGGGCAGGTTGGTGCGGCGCAGCCCGTAGCCGTGGACGCCTTCGCTGTAGATATGCATCTCGGCGGGCACGTCGGCGGCCTTGAGGGCCATGAAGTAGTCGATGGAGCTTTCGACGTGGGCGACGCGATCATCCTCGGTCTGGAGCAGGTAGGTAGGCGGAGTTCTGGAACTCACCGGCAGGCTGGGATTGAAGGCGAAGTCGCTCGAAGCCAGCGCCAGATAGCCGGGATAGAGAATGACAGCGAAGCTGGGCCGGCAGCTTAACTGGTCTGCGGCATCGATGGGCTGATATTCGCGCCGCGAGTAGTGGGTGCTGATAGCGGCAGCGAGATGACCCCCCGCCGAGAAGCCCAGGACGCCGATGCGCCGGGAATCGATCTTCCACTCGGCTGCATGTTCGCGAACCAGGCCCATGGCTCGCTGCGCGTCCTGAAGCGCAGCCAGGGATTCGGGATAGGGGCCGGAGTCGGGTACGCGGTACTTGACCAGGATGCAGTTGACACCGATCGAGTTCAGCCACGAGCAGACCTCGGTGCCTTCCAGATCGATGGCGAGAATCTGGTATCCGCCGCCGGGGAAGACGAGCATGGCCGCGCCGGTATTGTTGGTTTTAGCGGCGTAGAGGGTAAGCGTCGGATTCGAGACGTTGCCCAGGCGAATGAGGGGCTTGCCCGCGATCAACTGGTCTTTGGCGGTAGTCTTGTTCACCTCGGGACCAGTGGCGGGGTTGCGCGGTTTGTCGGGCGTGGTGCGTCCGTCGGGCACGCTGCCAGGCCAGAGCGGGAGGGTCAGCGTACCGGGCGCGGGCGACCAGGCTGGGGTCTTGATCGGGGCCTGGGCAGACTTCTGCATCGGCTGCTGAAAGGCAAGCATGGGCAGGCCAGGCACAGCGATCAGTCCCAGGGCAAGCGCGAGATGCGCGAATGGAGATTTATAAATCATGAAAGTACCCCTCGGTCTGTTCGTGCTGATCCTACCATTCGACGGGGAAAGGGGGTGGAATGGTTTTCCGGATTGCCAGAGAAAGTGAAATCTGAGAGTATCCGGAACAGACACGCAGGCAAAGAAAATCAATCGGGGAGATGGGGATGCGACTTATGAGAAGAGGGTGGAGTGTTGCGGGGCCGGGCGCATGGGCAGCCCTGGTATTGGCGTCCTCCTGGGCGATGGGACAGGCCACTGCGGGGCAGTCCTCGCCGAAACCGGCGACAGTCAGCGCGATTCGTGCGGCCGAGGCCGGGGTGAGCGCGGCACGCATACAGGCGCAGGTCAGGTTCCTCTCGGACGATCTCTTCGAAGGTCGCTATCCGGGGCTGCGCGGCGGCGAGTTGGCGGCGAAATACGTGGCGACCCAGTTTGCCCTCGATGGTTTGAAGCCCGCCGGGGATCACGGGACGTATTTTCAGCAGGTGCGGTTCGTTGGAATGACGGTGCGTCCGGCGGAGACCTCGATGGAGTTCTTGCCCGAGCATGGCGCGGCGATTCCGCTCGCCTTTGGCGACGACTACACGGTGACCAATCTGGAGCTGACGCGGGAGGCGCTGGTGGACGCGCCCATGGTCTTTGTGGGCTACGGGGTGACCGCGCCGGAGTTTGGCTGGGACGACTACCAGGGCGCGGACGTGAAAGGCAAAGTGGTGGTGTGCATCGTGGGCGATCCGCCGTCCGAAGATCCGAAGTTTTTCGCGGGCAAGGCGATGACCTACTACGGACGCTGGACCTACAAGTTTGAACAGGCGGCGCGGATGGGCGCGGTGGGCGCGCTGATTATCCACCGCACCGATCTCGCCAGCTACGGCTGGAGCGTGGTGAAGAACTCGAACATCAGCGAGAAGTCCTCATTGCGCGACGATCCGGCTCCGCGGCTGAAGGCGGCGAGCTGGATACAGCTCGAAGTGGCGCGGAAGCTCTTCGCCGCAGCGGGACTGGACTTCGACAGGGAATTTTCCGCAGCAGGCGAGCGGGGATTTCACGCGGTCGCCATGCCGGTTCGGCTCAAGGCGCGGGTAGCGAGCGATGTGAGGGAGTTCGAGTCGCCGAACGTGGTTGCAATGCTACCGGCCACGGCGCAAACCGGAACAGCAAAGCCGGACCAGGCCGTCCTCTATACCGCGCACTACGATCACCTGGGATTTGTGCCGGGGATGGCCGGGGACAACATCTACAACGGAGCGGCGGACAACGCAACCGGGGTGGGAATGGTGCTGGAAATGGCGAGGGACTGGGCTGGGATGAAGGGCAAGCTGCCGCATTCAGTGATTTTCGCCGCAGTGACAGCCGAGGAGCAGGGGCTGCTCGGGTCGCAGTATCTGGGCGAGCATCCGCCGATCCCCGCCGCTCAGATTGCGCTGGACATCAACTACGACATGGTGTTGCCCATCGGAGTGCCGCTCGAAACCAACGTCAACGGAGCGCAGCGAACGAATTTCTACCCCACCGTCGAGCAAGTGGCAAAGGCCTATGACCTGAAGATTGTGGGCGATCCGCGACCTGAGGCGGGAAGCTACTATCGCTCGGATCATTTTTCGCTCTCGCGGGTGGGAATTCCGGCGTTTTCAATCGAAGCGGGCACCCTTTACGAGGGCCACGACCGCGCCTGGGGCGTGGCGAAGTTCAAGGACTTCGAGGATCACGATTACCACAATTTTTCTGACAACTTCCGGCCCGAGTGGGACTTCAACGGCAACGCCAAGCTGGTGCGCTTTGGCATGGAACTGGGCTGGCAGGCCATCACCCGTCCGACTTCGATCGAGTGGAACAAGGGGGACGAGTTCGAGGCGGCGCGGCTGAAAAGCGAGCGGTAAGGGGAGACCGCGAACCAGCGCGCTTTGCCCATTTCGGGCAACTCTTCGGGAACAATCGCGCAGCGATTGTTCCCAAGCCAAATCCGACACTATTTTTGCAGCGGCTGGGTTATGCTCACGGTAGGGTGACTCGGGGGAGCGCCCGCCAGCATGGAATTGACCCTTCAACAGTGGCATTGGATAGCAGCCGTAGCCGCGTTTGCGCTGGTCGCGGGCCTCGTCGTGTGGGTGATGACTCGCCACCGTCCCACCCTGGACGAGATCGAGCAGGACCGGCGGGAAAAACTGGTGAGCTTTGGACGACTCGTCGATGGCCTGCTGGTGGATGGCTTTTCCGTTACCCGCGACGACGGCGACGCGCGCAACATGCTGCTCTACTGCTACGAGATTGCGGGCGTGAACTACGAGTGTTCTCAGGACATCACTGCCCTGCGCGGTGTGCTTGATCCCGACCAGATTCGTGTGGGGCTACCCTGCTCGATCCGCTACCAGCCGGGCAGCCCGGAAAACAGCATCGTGGTCGCGGAGACGTGGTGTGGGCTGCGCGAAATGCTGACCCCGACGAGGCTCTCGACAGAGGAGACTTTTATCCTCCGTCACTCGATCGGGTCGCGAAGAAAACCTGCGGAAATCGCAGAATAATCCAGAGTCGCGGAGATGCCTTTTTGCTCGCAGCCAGCCGAAACAAATACACTTGATCTAATGCATGTACACGCCGCACCAACGGGCAAGGCCAGTCGAGTCCTGTGGATTTCGATGGCCGCGACGCTTGTCTACGTTGGCGTGACGCTGGTGGCCGGCTGGCGCGCTCACTCGCTGGCGCTGCTCTCTGAGGCTGGCCACAACGCTTCGGATTTTCTCGCCCTCGCGCTTTCCTTTGTGGCCGTCTACTTTCAAAGCCGCCCCGCCGATGACCGCAAGACCTTTGGCTACCAGCGCGCTGGCGTACTGGCCGCGTTTCTCAATGCATCGACGCTGCTGCTGATCTCGATCTGGATCGGCTTCGAGGCGGTCCATCGGCTGAGCGCTCCGGTGGCCGTCGAGCCAAGGCTGATGATGATTGTTGCGGCCGCAGGCGTGGTGATGAATGGAGTGATCGCGGCGCTCCTGTGGGGCGTGGCGCGCGACGTGAATCTGCGCAGCGCGTTCATTCACATGGCGGGCGATACGCTCTCGACCGCAGCGGTGATCGCGGGCGGCGCGGGAATCCTGCTCACCGGCCAGAACTGGATTGATCCCGTACTTTCGCTGGTGATTGCCGCGCTGATCCTGTGGAGTTCGCTCGACATTGTGCGCGAGACCCTGAATATCCTGCTCGAGGGCACCCCGCGCGGCCTTACGCTGGGCCGCATGCGCGAGCGAATGCAGAGCCTCGAAGGGGTACTCAACGTGCATGACCTGCACGTCTGGAGTCTCGGCTCGCAGTCCCGCGCGCTGGCCTGTCACGTAACCATCGACGACATTCCGCCGTCAGAGAGCAACTGCATTCTGCTCAAGCTCCAGGAGATGGCGCGCCACGAGTTTCAGGTTCACCACACCACGATTCAGTTTGAACACGCGGGCTGCGAGGTACTCGAGGGCTGCGTCGTGTCCATGGACGAGATGACTGCGCACGGTGACCACGACCACCACGACCACCGGGGCCACCATCATCACGCTCACTGAAACAGCCTCGCTCCATTCGTGTTTCCCCTGCCTTGTTATTTCGTAACTCGCCGTCCCTCCCGCGTGATAGTCTGCCACCATCCGCTGGAGGTTCTTCCGTTGCCCATTCGTGTCCTTCGTTTGTCTGTTTCGTTTCGCGCCCTGCTCGTTACCCTGCAACCGAAGCTGCTCTGCTCGGCGCTTCTCTTTCCCGCACTGCTCCTGACGGCCCCAGGCCACGCCGCGCCGCGCGCACGAGACAAGGCACCCTCGAGCGATGCGCTGGCAGCGGTGAGCGGCGAGTACACGGACGCCAATGAACCGGATACTCCGCTCAGCTTTTATGCGCGCGACGGAAAGCTGATGATGGAAAGTGAGCGGATGCTGCCGACCGCGCTCCGTGCCATTTCGACAACGGAATTTGCCGGCGAAAACGGAGTCGAATATCGCTTTGAAAGCACTGCCGCGGGCTGGACCGCGACGCGTACACTTCCAGGACAGGACAGCGTGACCATGCGACGCACCGGGCCGCCCGTCCAGCATCTTTTCCATAGCTACGCACGGCGCGAGGCCATGATTCCGATGCGCGACGGAGTGCTGCTCCACGCAATTATTCTGACGCCAACAGACATCAAGGGACCGCTGCCGATCCTGATGGATCGCACCCCCTATGGCGTCGATGACGTCTCCGGGGCGAGTTTTTTTGCGCAGCGACCAGAACTGGCGCGCGACGGATACATCTACGTCGGCGAGGATATTCGCGGGCGCTTCGGTTCCGAGGGTCAGTTCCGCATGATGCGGCCCCTGGCCGCGCATCACAATGTTCACGATCCGAAGGCCATCGACGAGAGCACAGACGCATACGACACGGTGGCCTGGCTGATCGGAAATCTTCCCGACAACAACGGCCGCGTCGGCGTGGTGGGCACCAGCTATCCGGGATTCCTCACCATGATGGCGGGCATCGATCCGCATCCGGCGGTGAAGGCGATCTCGCCCCAGGCTCCGATGATCGACGT
>JAJZFR010000286.1 GCA_021805265.1 Acidobacteriota bacterium
CGACGACTGCTCGCCTTATCTCTGATCCAGAATTGGCTCATCGGCCCGGCACTGATGTTCCTGCTTGCCGTCCTCTTCCTCAGGAGCCATCCCGCATACATGCGCGGCCTCATCCTCATCGGCATCGCGCGCTGCATCGCCATGGTGCTCGTCTGGAACGAACTCGCTGAAGGAGATACCGACTACGTCGCCGGGCTTGTCGCCATCAACAGTCTCTTTCAGATTTTGTTTTACAGTTTCTACGCCTGGCTCTTTCTGAACCTGCTGCCACACTTGCTGGGACTGCAAAGCGCCACCGTCTCCATCGGAATCCTTCCCATTGCAAAAAGCGTCTGCATCTATCTCGGCATTCCGTTCACTGCGGGAATCCTCTCTCGATTTTTACTCATTCGCCTCTGCGGCGAAGCCTGGTATCAGTCCCGGTTTCTTCCACGAATCACTCCCATCACGCTCGTCGCCCTGTTGTTCACCATCGTTGTCATGTTCTCGTTGAAGGGCGATCTCATCCTGCAACTTCCGTTCGATGTCCTCGAAATCGCCATCCCGCTCATCCTGTACTTCGCAATCATGTTTCTGGTCAGTTTCTGGATGGGCAAGCGTCTCGGCGCTGACTACGCTCAGTCCGCCACCCTTTCTTTTACCGCCGCAGGCAACAACTTTGAACTCGCCATCGCCGTTGCCATTGCTGTCTTTGGCATCGGATCGGGAGAAGCTTTTGTCGGAGTCGTCGGGCCGCTCGTCGAGGTGCCCGCCCTGATCGCGCTGGTCAATGTAGCCTTCTGGCTGCGACGACGCTGGTTTACCGATCCCACATCGTAGACCGAAATCCCACGCTGCCTGCGCCGTGAACCTGGCGCTCTTTGGCTCTCATGAAAAATGACAGAAACGTAACAAATCGTTCGATGACCGTGCTCTTTCCTCTGCGTCTACACTAATAGTTCATCGTGTATTTTCTGCAACCGTGCAAAACTGCACAATGTGAGCTTCAGCGGAACAGGGAACATTTCATGCCGCATCGTTCGGGAGATTTTATCGTGTTCCGTTTTTCAGTCTTCAGGTGTTTCAGCGCAGGGGCAACGTCCGCCCTGAATTTGCTTCACAATCGCTTTGCTACTCCGCAATACACCGCCAGCTTCAGGTTCCTGCCCGCCATCTTGTTGGCTGCGGGCCTGCTCGTGTCGCCTGGAACCTCGCTCGGTCAACATCCAACACCTCCATCCTCCGCCAGCTTCGGACTTCCCGATGCTCCGGTTTCTCAACTCCCCACCGAAGCGTCCGCGCAAGCCAGTACCGAAGGAAATCCCACTGCGTCCATTACCGGAACCGTCCAGGATGTCAACGGGGACGTAGTCCAGGGAGCGCATGTCGTCCTTTCCACGCGTAACGCTCCCGACCGCACCATGATTTCGGGCGACAACGGAGAATTCTCATTCGCCAACCTGCCCACCGGAACCTACGCGATTGCCGTCACAGGCCCAGGATGGGGAAGTTTTCTTCTCCCGAACATTCACGTAACCATCGGTGAATCCCGCAGCCTCGATCATGTCGTCCTTCCCGTATCCAATGCAGTCACAGAAGTGCGCGTCGGTGGAAGCGCAGTGGAACTCTCTCAGGAACAGGTCCAGATTGCCGTTCAGCAACGCGCCCTCGGCGTCTTTCCAAACTTCTACAGCAGTTTCGACTGGCATGCTCCGCCCATGCTCACGAAACAAAAGTACGCGCTTGCGTTTCGCTCCATGATCGATCCGGTTACCTTTGCTGGCTCCGGCATGATTGCCGGCGTCGAGCAGGCTGAAGACACCTTCCCCGGCTACGGACAGGGAACCCTCGGCTACGCCCGGCGCTACGGCGCGGCCTACGCCAACAGTTTCTCCGGCAGAATGCTCGGCGGCGCGGTATATCCGTCCTTGTTTCATCAGGACCCACGATATTTTTACCGGGGGTCGGGTTCCTTCTTCACCCGCGCGCTCTACGCCATCTCCACAGCATTCATTACAAAAGGCGACAACGGACGCTGGCAACCCAACTACTCCCACGTTCTCGGCAACTTCTCCGCCGGCGCGCTCTCCAATCTCTATTACCCCGCTTCCAGCCGTGGACTTTCGCTCACGCTTATCAACGGCGCGCTCGAAACCGCAGGCGACGCGGGAACCGATTTTGTCCGTGAATTTTTCCTCCGCGGCGTCACCTCCCACGTTCCCAGCTACAACAACGGCAAGCCCTGACCGAATCCCGACCAGGTCCGTGCAGCCCGAAATACTCTAAAATACTTCCATGCCGTTTCCCTTACGCATCTGCGCCGTCTGCTCCGAAGAGTTCGAGCTGAAGCCCGATAAACCGGGATTCGCCAACCGCTGCCCGGCATGCAGCGAGCCAGAGGAGTCCGGTGCCGCCGCCGATCCCATGCTCTCCGCCGTGGACAGCAAAAGCGAGGTCCATGAGGCGCGTCGGCGCGCCATGCGCGATCTGCTCTATCGCAAGGAAAGCTGACTCGCTCCGCTGCTAGACTCGGAGTCAGGCCATCATGATGATCTCAAGATTTTTCAGCGGAAAAAAGACAGACCCGGTTTCTCCTGAGCAGTCAGCCCCGCTCGATACTGAATCGCAGCCCGCTCCGGAGCGCGCCGGAATCTTCGCCCGCATGAAGCAGGCCGTCACGCGCACGCGTGAGTCCCTCGCTACGCGTCTCGATGACGTGCTGGCCATGACCCGCACGGTTGACCAGGCCGCGCTCGACAACCTCGAAGCCGCACTCCTCACCAGCGATCTGGGCCTCGCCACCACCACCGCCATCCTCGACGAACTTCGTGACCGCGCCCGCCACCAGGACATCGCCGGCGGCGCGGAGTTGCGCACCTTGCTCAAAGCTCAAATCACCACCATTCTCCAGGCTCCGGCCATCCCCGTTCCCGACCCCGAATCTCCTCCAAAAGTGCTCTTTCTGGTCGGCGTCAACGGAACCGGAAAGACCACCAGCAGCGGCAAGCTGGCCGCCTGGCATCGCGCTCAGGGCCGCTCCGTCCTGCTCTGCGCCGCAGACACCTTCCGCGCCGCCGCCATCGAGCAGCTCGATGTCTGGGCCACGCGCTCCGGCGTCGAGATGATCCGCACCCGTCAGGGCGGCGATCCCTCCGCCGTTCTCTATGACTCAGTTGCTGCGGCAAAGACCCGCAACATCGACCTCCTCGTCGTCGATACCGCTGGCCGGTTGCACACCAAAGGCGGCCTCATGGACGAGCTGGACAAGATGCGCCGCACCGCCGCGCGCCTCGTCCCCGGAGCACCGCACGAAGTCCTCCTCGTCATGGATGCAACCACCGGTCAAAATGGACTCCAGCAAGCCAGGCTCTTTGCTCAATCCGCTGGCGTCACAGGCATCCTGCTCACTAAACTCGACGGCACAGCCAAGGGCGGAATTGCCGTCGCCATTGCACGCGAGTTGAATCTCCCGGTCCGATTCGTCGGCGTCGGAGAACAGATCGGCGACCTGCTCGAATTCGATCCGGCAGCCTTCGTTGATTCGCTTCTGGGAGAGTAAATTCCGCCCGCGAGAGGGGGGCGCAAAAATCTTGCAGACGGACCCAGTAAACCATCCCGACAGCCACTGGATGGCCCGCGCGCTCGATCTTGCCCAGCGCGGCCACGGCCTCTGCTCGCCCAACCCCATCGTCGGCTGCGTTATCACGGATGTGGGGGGCCACCTCGTCGGCGAAGGATGGCATGAGTACGATCTTCGCGACCATGCCGAAGTTCTCGCGCTGGCTCAGGCGGGCAGTCGCGCGCGCGGCGGAACGGCCTACGTCACCCTCGAACCATGCAACCACACGGGCCGCACCGGGCCATGCTCGGAAGCCCTTGTTCATGCCGGAATTGCACGCGTCGTCGCGGCGACTCACGATCCCAATCCCCTGGTCGCAGGAGCAGGTTTCGCAACCCTTCGCCGCGCCGGTGTCGCCGTGGAAACCGGCTTCTTGGAAGCCGAAGCGCAGCGGCTCAACGATGACTTCGCGCGCTGGATTCAACACCATCGCCCCTTCGTCACGCTCAAAATCGCCATGTCGCTCGACGGACGCATCGCCCCCGCCAACCACTCCGCCCAATCCCCGCGCCAGCCGCACTGGATCACCTCGCCCACATCGCGCGAAGTCGTACACCGGATGCGCCACGCAGCCGACGCCGTGCTCTCCGGCATCGGCACCGTGCTCGCCGACGATCCGCTGCTCTCCGACCGCAGCCGAGCCACGCGGCGCAGGCCATTGTTGCGCGTCGTGCTCGACTCCGCCCTGCGCCTTCCGCTCGACTCCAAACTCGTCGCGACCGCCGACAACGATCTTCTCCTCTGCACACTCAGCCGCGACCAGGCGCGCATTCGACAGCTACGAGACCGCGGCGTACGCGTCGAGCAATTTCAACCCTCAAACTCAACCCCTGCTGATACCAGAATCCCGCTCGATCCCGTGCTCGCCCTCCTCGCCCAGGAGAACATCCTCAACGTCCTCACCGAAGCGGGCACAGCCCTGAACACCGCTCTCCTCACCCAGAACCTCGTCGATCGCGTTGAAATTTTCTGCGCGCCGCTTTGGCTCGGTGCCGAAGCTGTTCCAGCCTTCGCAAGCCTGCCAGCGCCGTTCCCTATGAGTGCCGACGAAATCGAGCGTATCGGCGAAGACATTCATCTCAGCTCCCTCCTCCGCGATCCCTGGCGATAAACTGAGACTATGTTCACCGGAATCATCGAACAAACCGGGCAGGTCGTCAGCCTGAAGCAACACGGCGGAGTCCAGCGGCTCACCATCGCCGCCCCAGGAATCGCGGGTCAACTGCGGGAAGGCGATTCCCTCGCCGTCTCCGGCGTCTGCCTCACCGCGCTCGACGTCAATCCCGAGTTCTTCCACGCCGATCTCGCTGCGGAAACCCTCGCCCGCACCTCGCTCGGAAGACTTGCTCCAGGCTCCATCGTCAACCTTGAACTGCCCACTCCCGCTGGCGCGCCGCTGGGAGGTCACATCGTCCAGGGCCACGTCGATGGCACAGGAACTCTACTCGCGCTCGAACCAGTCCAGTCTCGACAAACTCCCAATTTTGACCCTGCTGCAACCGACTGGTGGCTCACCCTTCGCATCCCCGAAAACGTACGCCCCTTCATGGTCGAAAAAGGCTCCATCGCCATCGATGGCATCAGCCTCACCATCGCCGACACTCCCTCCGGAGGCCACACCCTTCGTATCGCCATTCTCCCGCTCACCTACGCGCGCACCAACCTCCACGCGCTCGCTCCCGGCGCGCCGGTCAATGTCGAGGCCGACATCCTGCTCAAATCCGCAGCCCTCCAGCGCGCCCAGCCCGCCTCCGACCTCACCGAAGCCTGGCTCGTCGCCAACGGCTTCTGATCCCGAATCAGGCTCGAGATCGATCCCCGGTGCTTCCCATTCCCGATGAGCGGATCCGCTTGACCCTGCGTCTTTCAGAACAGGGGCGAGCGGCGAAAACTGATACCCTTGCTTGAGAGAGATTATGGCGGAGTTTGTCATTAAACTAGCCGACGAAAGGGGTCGGGTACAGGAGCAGACCCATGTGGCTGCCTCCGCCGAGGAGCTGCGCCAGCGCTTCCTCCATGCCGGCTACCATGTCTTCAACGTCCGCCCCAAAGGCGGCTTCGCGGGAAGAAAGAGAAAGGCCAAACTTGAGCCTTTTCTCATCTTCAACCAGCAGTTTCTCACCCTCATCCGCGCCGGCCTGCCCATTCACGGCTCGCTCGAAATGCTGGCCAAGAATCAGCGAAACCCGCTCTTCGCCGGGCAGTTGCTCAACGTCACCGACCGCGTCAAAACCGGCGAATCGCTATCCACTGCCTTCGAGGCACAGGGCGGATTCCCGGTCATGTACACCACCACTCTGCTGGCAGGTGAGCGCTCCGGAAATCTCCAGGAGGTGCTCGAGCGATTCGTCAGCTTCCAGCGCATCTCGCTCACCTTCCGCAAGAAGCTCACCGCATCGCTCATCTACCCCTCGGTACTCATCTGCATTGTCATCGCTCTGTTCATCTTTCTCATTACCTTCGTCGTCCCCAGCTTCGCCACGCTCTACGACCAGATGGGGTCTCACCTACCCTGGCTCACCATCGAGCTGCTCGCCTTTGGCGTCCAGGCTCAGCATAAAGGCCCTTACGTCGCGCTGTTGCTCGCCGGGCTAGGCTATCTCGCCAACCGCTACGCCAAAACCGCGCGCGGCCGCGACCTAGTCGATGGCGTACGCATCCGCCTGCCCATCTTCGGCAAAATCTGGATCAAGTACCAGGTCGCCCTCTTCGGTCGAACGCTTTCCACGCTGCTCACAGGTGGCCTGCCCCTGCTGCCTTCGCTTGAAACCGCAGCCCGTTCCATCGCCTCCCAGCGCATCGCCAAAGCCGTCTTTACCGCCGTCTCCACCGTCCGCGAAGGTAGAACCCTCGCCGATTCCCTCGAAGCCACCAGGGTCTTCCCGCCCGTCGCTCTCGAGATGATCTCCGTCGGTGAACAGACAGGCGCGCTGCCCCAGATGCTCAACTCCGTCTCTGAATTCTTCGAGGAAGATGTCGAAACCAGCCTCACCGCCGCCATGGCGCTCATCGAGCCAGCTATCCTGCTGGTCATGGGCGTCTTCGTCGTCATCATTCTCATCGCGCTTTACCTGCCCATCTTTTCGCTCGGTCAGGTCCAGCAGTTTTCTCACTAACGAGGGACCATCATGGCCGACGCAGTCGTCGCACAGGTGCACAACGGAAACAACGGGCAGTCGGTTATGGTCGAGGAACGCGCCCACGCCGAGCAGCTTGCGCGCCGCTACCGCGCTGAATTTGCCGACCTCAAACACTTCAAAATCCAGCACGACCTCCTGCGCACCGTTCCCGTCGAGCTGATGTTCCGCTACAACTTCGTCCCCCTCGAACAGCGCGACGACATCCTCGTCATCGCCGTCAGCGACCCCTCGAAGCTCATGGTCCTCGACGAGATCGCGGGCCTTCTCGGCAGCCGCATCGAGCCGCGCGTCGCCACGCTCTCTCAGATCACCGACCTGCTCAAGAAAACCGAGCAATCCCAGCGCGTGCTCGACGAGGCCAGCGAAGGTCTCACCTTCGACGTCATCTCCAGCGAAGAAAATCAGGATGAAAGCATCTCCATCGAGAAGCTCGCCGCCGATGAAGACCTCAGCCCCATCATCCGGCTTGTCGATACCACGATCTTCACCGCGCTCGAACGCCGCGCCTCCGACGTACACATCGAAACCTACGACGATTCCCTGCTCGTCAAGTACCGCATCGACGGCGTCCTCCAGCCAGCCATGGCCCCCATCGCCCGCGAACACCACTCCACCATCCTCTCCCGCATCAAGATCATGAGCGAACTCGACATCGCCGAGCGGCGCGTCCCCCAGGACGGGCGTTTCCGCGTCCGCTACAAAGGCCGGCTCATCGATTTCCGCGTCTCCATCATGCCCACCGTACATGGCGAAAACGCCGTTCTCCGCGTTCTCGACAAAGAATCCATGAGCGAAAAATTCCGCAACCTCACCCTCGAAGTCGTCGGATTCGCCGAGGAAGACCTGCGCCGCTTCCGCCGCTACATTCGCGAGCCATACGGCATGGTGCTGGTCACCGGGCCCACCGGCTCCGGCAAGACCACAACCCTCTACGCCGCGCTCAACGAGATCAAAAGCGACGAGGAAAAGATCA
>JAJZFR010000190.1 GCA_021805265.1 Acidobacteriota bacterium
CTAACACCGATCCATTGCAGATCATCCGTGTGTTGCATGCGGCGCGAGATATTCAAACGCTTCTTGATATCCCATCGCAAGCGGAAGATTTAAGCGGATGACTGGAAACTCGTCCGCCTGCGACCTTCCCACGCGATCAGTCAACACTCTGGAAGCAGGGGTTGACTGCGCGACGGCAACATAGGCTTGTCGTTCTCGCTGGCACCAGGCATCGCCACAGAGTGCATCCATGGCTCGTCAAACCCGCTCCAGTTGCGCAAACCGCTCCACCAGCTTCTTCACTCCGAAACGGGCAAAGTGTACTGTCAGCTTCGCATCTTCTCCGTCCCCCTCGCGCATTAAAACCGTACCTTCGCCATATTTTCCGTGCCGAACCCGGTTTCCCTTCTGAAATCCCGAAGCGCCAGAGGGTCTTCCGACCTCGATTTTTGGCCTTGTCAGCTTCACGCCGGCTACCGCTGCACGACCGCCAAAAAACTGCGCGATATTGTCCAGCGAGTCGCCCTTTTCATGTTCTTTTGCGGCTGCTCCGCTGGCCTTCGCCGCCGGTGGCGTGACCACCGTCCCGGTCCAGCGGCTGGCTGGCTGAGAACCGGCTCTCGACGAGGCCGGGGCGGAATACTTCCCGCTCGCAAGGCCAGCTCGCCCCGAAGCCAGCCCGGATGAGGCCAGGCCGGAAGACGGATACGGCGTCGCTCGCAGACCCGCCCCCCGGCCTGCGGGCGCGCGCCCCGGCCCGCTGCCCCGGTCAAGGCTACGGTCAAGGCTGCGGTCAAGGCTGCGGTCAAGGCCCCGATCAGCACTCTGGTCTTCGTCCTCGTAGCTGTAGTGCGTTCCACCTGGTTCTCTCTGGCCTGACGAATACCCGCCCGAGCCAGCCCGAGCGCGCCACGGTGAGCCAAGGTCTTCCATCAACCGGCCCGGTATCTCTTCCAGAAACCGCGACGGCGTGCTCGCCTCTGGCGCGTCGTTGCCATAGCGTCGGCGGTACTGCGCGCGCGTCAGGATCAGAGTATCCATTGCCCGCGTCATGCCCACGTAGCAGAGTCGCCGCTCCTCTTCGAGCGCGTTCGGGTCGTTGAGCGAGCGCGAGTGGGGAAACAGCCCTTCTTCGAGTCCCGCCAGAAAGACCAGCGGAAACTCGAGTCCCTTGGCCGCGTGGAGGCTCATCAGGGTCACGCGAGAGTCGGCCTTGAACTGGTCCGTGTCGGAGACCAGCGCGGCGTGGTCCAGAAAATCGCCCAGCGACTCGTCCCGCTCATGGGCGTCCTGCGCCGCGTTGGCCAGCTCCTTCAGATTTTCGATGCGGCTCACCGCCTCGGGAGATCCTTCCGCTTCGAGTGATCGAATATACCCGCTGCGGTCGATCAGAAAGCGGATCAGCTCCGGCAGTGTGCCCGCTTCGCCGGGCGAGCGGAAGCCCTGGCTGGTATTCCCCCCGTTCGACTTCTCATCATTCCTCCTGCCGCCATTCGCGCTCGCTGTCACGGTTGGTTCCGGTCCGGTCGCCGCTGACTCAGGCTCGCGCATCCGCTTCGGGCGAGTTTTCGCGGCCGTACTTCTGTGAAACGGCGAAAGCGTCGCCGCGTCGAAGAGCATCGTCTGCGGCGTCGCTTCCTCGGACCGAAAATCTGCCCCAAAATCAAACGCCGTGTCGAAAGCCGTATCGTCACCCGTATTCGGGGTCAGTTCGTCGCCGCTCTCATTCCCCGCTCCGGCGCTCGCTCCGGCGTTTTCCCCAAAGCTGAAATCGTCCTCCAGCGCGTTCTCTGTGGCCTTGATCGAGTTCGCGGCCAGATCGCCCGCCAGCTTAGTCGCAAAATCCGGTGCCAGAATCGCCTGCGCGTCCCGGATAAGCTGGCGAAACGACTCGAGCGCCGAGCAGGCCCGCGCGGTCAACAGTTGCCCGCGGATCGCCTGCCCCATCGCCTCCCATGTCGAGACGCCGGTCTCGAGCGCCAGCCGCTCCAGCGTGTCCAGCGTCGTCTTGCCAATGCCGCGCGCCGGTGTGTTGATGGCCCGCTGCAGGGCAATCGAGTCGTGAGGATTCTGCACCAGCTTCAGGTAGCTCAGCAGGTCACGAATCTCGGCACGCTCATAAAAACTGAATCCGCCCACCATCGTGTACTGGATTCCGTAACGCCGCAGCGCCTCCTCGACCAGCCGCGACTGAGAATTGGTGCGATACAGCACTGCGCAGCGCGGTGCTTCCCGCGCGTTCTCCTGGCCCGCCTCGCGCAGATATTTGTTGATCCGGTCGGCGATGAAAAGCGCTTCGTTTTCCCCGTCCGGAGCCTCGTAATAACCGATCAGCGAGCCGCCGTCGCGCTCCGTCCACAGGTTCTTTCCCTTGCGCTGCGCATTGTTTGCGACCACCGCGCCAGCCGCCTCCAGGATCACCTGCGTCGAGCGGTAATTCTGTTCCAGCCGAATGATGCTCGCGTTCGGAAAATCCTGCTCGAACTCCAGAATGTTGCGAATATCCGCGCCCCGCCAGCTATAGATCGACTGGTCTTCGTCGCCCACCGCGCATACGTTGTGGCGCTCGCCCGCCAAGAGCTTCATCATCTCGTACTGGGGGCGATTCGTGTCCTGGTATTCGTCTACCAGCAGGTAACGATACCGCCGCTGGTAGCGCTCGCGCACCTCGCTCGATGCCTTCAGCAGCCGAACCGTTTCGAGCAGCAGATCGTCAAAGTCCAGCGCATTGTTCTTGCGCAGCTCCTTGCGATAGCTCTCGTAGATGTGCGCAATCCGCTCCGAGCCTGGGTCGGTCGAGCCAAGGTAATACTCCTGCGGGTCGATCATGTGGCTCTTCGCCCAGGAAATCTTCCCCAGAACGGTGCGCGGCGTAAGCTGTTTGGTATCCAGCCCCAGCCGCTTCATGATCGCCTTCACGATCGACTGCTGGTCGTTGTCGTCGTAGATGGCGAAGCTCCGCGTCAGCCCCGCGTCCGGCCCCGTGCCGATGCGCAGCGATTCAATATCCCGCCGCAGAATGCGCACACACAGCGAGTGAAACGTCGCGATCAAGGGTCGCGCCAGCGAGCCGCGCTCGAGCAGCCGATCTACGCGCTCCTCCATCTCCCGCGCCGCCTTGTTGGTAAACGTAACCGCCAGGATCGAGTCCGGCGCAACGCCCTTCTGTTCAATCAGCCAGGCAATGCGATAGGTGATCACACGCGTCTTCCCTGATCCCGCGCCAGCCAGAATCAGCAGCGGCCCGTCTGTGGTCTCTACCGCCGCGCGCTGCTCCGGGTTCAGTTGATCGACAAGTTGCTGCAAGGTGGTCTTTCCGGGCTTCCGAGTGGGAGTGGGCCGCGCCTGAGTGTGCTCGATTAGCGCCCTCAGCCGCGTCCTCAACTCAGTGTACCGTCAACGCGAACCGCTGCGGGGAGCGCCGCGCCAAGCTACGTGCCGGACTGCATTGCCACCGCAACCCTTCAGGGGTATGGGCAAAATGGACATTTTAATCATTTTGTCTACTTTGTCTAT
This sequence comes from Acidobacteriota bacterium, assembly GCA_021805265.1. Taxonomy (GTDB): domain Bacteria; phylum Acidobacteriota; class Terriglobia; order Terriglobales; family Acidobacteriaceae; genus Acidicapsa. Next base: position 3,496 of record JAJZFR010000190.1, read on the forward strand.
TTTAGACAAATTCGGGGGTACAATCAAAACATGGCAACCGTATCCGCAACCGAAGCGAAACAGCGTTTTGCTGCCGTCCTCGATCAGGCCCAGCGCGAACCGGTCACCATTCTGCGCAATAAACGAACCGTCGCCGTGCTGATTTCGGTCGAGGATTACCAGCGCTTTCGAGCCGGACAGTGGCGCGAATTTAACCGGCTGGCCGATGAAATCGCCCTCCAGGCGCAAGAAAACGGCCTGACGCAACACGAGCTGGATAGTATTCTCTCCGAGAAATGACAGTTTCCGGACGTTTTGTTCTCGACACCAATGTCATTGTCAGCGGCGTACTCCAGCCGGAAAGCGTCCCACGTCGCGCCATGCTCTCAGCCCAGCAGCATGGACGGTTGCTTGCCTCCCGAGACACGCTCGAAGAACTGCAAAATGTTCTGTCCCGCGCGAGGTTTGATCGATTCGTCCCTGCTGCAAAACGTGCTCAGCTCTTCGACGAATATCTCTCCAACGTTGAACTGATTTCGGTCGTTTCCCCCATTCATGCCTGCCGCGATCCGCGCGACGACAAGTTTCTGGCCGTGGCCTATGATGGGCGCGCCGACCTGCTGATCACCGGCGACGCCGATCTGCTGGCACTTCATCCCTTTCACGGAATCGCCATCCTCACCCCCGCCGACTATCTCGCCAGACCGTAACCTCGCTCGTTGCGACGTAACCTGCCGCGCGGGTTGCCACGCTCGTTGCCGCGCGAACCTCCTCGCCCTGTATTCTGGTCAGGTCATGTCTGCTTCGGATGCACCCTTCGATCCACCAGCCAACAAGGCCGCATATCGCGCCGTGGTCTACTGCGCCTCCTCGCCCGGCAACCGTCCCGAATATATGCGCGCCGCGCGCGAGTTGGGCGCGGCTCTCGCCGTCGCGGGCATCGGCCTGGTCTACGGCGGAGCCAGCGTCGGCCTGATGGGAGCCGTGGCCGACGGCGCGCTCGCGGAGGGTGGCGAAGTCATCGGCATTCTGCCCGCAGTGCTCGCCGACCGCGAGATCGCCCACGCCACCCTCGCAGGCATGAAAAGCCTCTTTTACACCGAGACCATGCACGAGCGCAAAGCCAAAATGCTCGAACTCTCCGACGCCGTCCTCGCCCTGCCCGGCGGCTTCGGCACCCTCGACGAAATGATGGAAGCGCTCACATGGGTCCAGCTTGGCATCCACGCCAAGCCCTGCATCCTGGTCAACCTGCTCGGTTACTATGATGGGTTGCTGGCTTTTCTTGATCGCGCCGTGCTGGAAGGCTTTCTCAAGTCCGAAAACCGCGCGCGCATCCTCGTCGCCAGCGACGTTCGGCACGCAATCGCGATCCTCAAGGAGTGGCACCCATGAAACCTGCTTTGCTTTCCGTCCACGTTGTCCTCGTTGCAGCGTCTGTGCTCACAGCGCCAGCGCAGCAGCCCGCCGCCAGCAGTTCGTCCCCTGCGCCACACATCTCTGCCCCGGTCGTCCCCGTTGACCGGCCGGTTGGCGTCGCCATTGTCGGCCTCGTTCACGATCACGCGCTCGGCATCTTCGACGCGCTGGCCAAAAACCATAGCGTCACGCTGGTCGGCATCGCCGAGCCGGACCAGAAGCTGGTAGCCCTCTACTCCCAGCGCTTCACGCTCGACAACAAGCTCTTCTACCCCGACGAAGCGCGCATGATCGAGGCCACGCACCCCGACGCCGTGCTCGTCTACACCTCGATCGCCGACCACCGCAAAGCCATCGAGGTCGCCGCGCGTCATCACGTGAACGCCATGGTCGAAAAGCCGCTCGCCACCACCCTGGCCGACGCGCTCGCCATTCGCCGCCTCGCCAGCCAGTTTCACGTTCAGGTCCTGGTCAACTACGAAACCACCTGGTACGCCAGCAACGCTGAAGCCCTCCGCGAGGTGGACAACGGAACGCTCGGAACCATTCGCCGGGTCGTCGTCCACGATGGGCACGAGGGTCCGAAGGAGATCGGCGTCAGCCACACATTTCTTCACTGGCTCACCGACCCGAAGCAGGCCGGCGCGGGCGCCATGTATGACTTCGGCTGCTACGGCGCCGATCTCATGACCCTCATCATGCACGGCGAAACGCCGGTCAGCGTCACCGCCGTCGCCATGACAGACAAGCCCGGTCTCTATCCCAACGTCGATGATGACGCCACCATCATCGTCCGCTACAAGACGGCTCAGGCCGTCCTCCAGCCCTCGTGGACATGGAGCTTCGCCCGCAAGGATATGGAGGTCTACGGCACCGACGGCTACCTGGTAACCGAGGCCGCCGACCGCGTCCGCACCCGCTACAAAGGCCAGATGGTGGAGCAGGAGCACGAAGCTCCGCGTCTGGTCCGCAATCAGGAGAACTCGCTCGATTATCTCGCCGCCGTTCTCCACGGCCAACTCGACCCGCGCAACGATCTCTCCTCGCTTCCGACCAACATGATCGTCATGCAGATACTCACCGCCGCCAGCGAATCCGCCAAAACCGGACGCACCGTCAACCTGACCCCGTTGCCCGCCGCCTGAGTCATCGGCCCATCAGGAGCTACACATCCCAGCTAAAACGCGCGCTGGTCCTGGCGATCTCTAGCTCTTCAGCGCAACCCGCAGATGCAGCTCGCGCATCTGCTGCTCGCTTACTGGCGTCGGAGCATCCACCATCACATCGATCGCTTTCGCCGTCTTCGGAAACGCGATCACCTCGCGCAGGCTTGGCGCGCCAGCCAGCAGCATTGCAATGCGATCCAGCCCCAGCGCAATCCCGCCATGCGGCGGGGTCCCGTACTCCAGCGCATCCAGAAAAAATCCGAAGCGCGCGCGTGCCTCTTCGTCGCTCATTCCCAGCGACTCGAATATCTGCCGCTGCACATCCTGGCGATGAATACGAATCGATCCCGAGCCAAGCTCCAGACCATTCATGGCCAGGTCGTAGCAGCGCGCACGGACCGCCGCCGGATCCGTAAACAGCTTGTCGAGGTCCTCCTCATGCGGCGAGGTAAACGGATGGTGCGCGGGAACCCACTTGCCGCTCTCCGCGTCGTGCTCGAACATGGGGAAATCCGTCACCCAGATGGGCTGAAACGCCCGCGCGCCGTCGAGGACCGCACCGGCAAGCGGGTCCGCCGTTGCGACGACCGTTTGCGTTATGGCAAACGCGCCGTGTCGCTCGGCGTACTTCTTCGCCAGCTCGACGCGGAAGCTGCCCGCCGCCGAATACACGGCGATTTCGCGCTCCGAAAGGCGCCCCGGAACCTTCGTCTCCGAGCCTTGAAAGGGATGCGCAGGATCGCCCGCCACAATGACCACAAAATCGTCCTCGCCCGCTCCGGTCAACTCGCGCAGCGACGCCACCACGTGGGGAAATCCCTTCTCCAGCCGCTTCAGATCGTCGATGAACTTGGCGCCTTTTCGCTGGTCAAAGAGCGGATGATTCTCCTCCCGCTCCTTGCGGCTCAACTGGCCAACATTCGGGATGCGCAGCGCCACTACCGGCAGCGCCGGATCAAGCTGCAACGCCGTCCGATCTGCATCGCTAAAAGCCGCGCGCAGATCGGTCAACTCCGGCAGCCTGAGGTCCGGCTTGTCCACGCCAAACCGCCGCATCGATTCGTCATAGGTAATCCGCGGAAACGGCTTCGGCAGCGCAACGCCGGCTGCGGCAAAACCCGCTGACAAAAACTCCTCGACCACACGAAACACGCTCTCCTGCTGGGGAAAACTCATCTCCAGATCGATCTGCGTGAACTCGAGCTGCCGGTCGGCGCGCAGGTCTTCGTCGCGGAAGCAGCGCGCAACCTGAAAGTAGCGGTCAAACCCCGAGATCATCAGTATCTGCTTGAATATCTGCGGCGATTGCGGCAGGGCATAAAACTCGCCCGCATGCACCCGGCTGGGAACCAGAAAATCGCGCGCCCCCTCGGGCGTCGATTTGGTCAGTATCGGCGTCTCGATCTCCAGAAATCCCTGGTCCGAAAGACTCTGACGAATCGCCAGCGTAATCCGGTGGCGCAGCCAGAAGTTGCGCTGCATCTCCGCCCGACGCAAGTCCATGTAGCGATACTTCAGACGCACTTCCTCATTGGCAATCGCCTCTTCCGCAGGCGAAAACGGAGCCAGCTTTGCGTCGTTCAAAACCAGAATTTCGCTGGCTACAATCTCGACCTCGCCGGTAGCCATC
>JAJZFR010000328.1 GCA_021805265.1 Acidobacteriota bacterium
TCCAGTTGCATCGCTGTCTGGTTCGAGTTCCCCAGATAGTAGTCGCTTTCCAGATGCAACTCCTGCACCCGATACGCCGCAAACGCCTCCGTTCCCGCGCTCGTCGTACCCGTCGTATTCACCAGCACGTTGTCCATAGCAAAGCCCAGGGTGTCCGTCGCATAAGTCACATCACCCACTTGCAACGCGGCCCCCGAACCCGAATACGCCAGCACCGTCCCGCCCTCCGCACCGCTTGCCCTCGTGCCGCCTCGCAGTGCACAGCCATGCAGACGCACATTTCGCACCCCTGCCGGAATCACAATCGGCGCTGTCATTGTGATCGTCGCGCACGGCAGATACACCGCCGTATTCGAAACCCCAATCGTCAGTGTCGTGCTCACCGTCTGCGTTCCCCCATAGTTCCGCGCGTCACAGATTCCGCCATTCGTCCCGTTCAACCCCGCCACGCAAGCCGCAAGCTGCACTCCAAAATTCGCCCCGCTCTCCTGATCGACTTCCACCAGGCCCCCAACCTGCCTGCCTGTCACCGTCCCGCCGAAGGCCGTCAACGGTGCCGCCAGGCTGGCCCCGCCCAGACTCGCCAGCGCTCCGGCAGCCGTCGCCGATCCCGTCCCACCATTGCCCACGGATAGCGTCCCGGTCGTGATGTTGCTCGCATTCAGCCCGGTCAGATTGCCTCCGGCAAAGGTCGGAGCGCTCACCCACATCGGTTCCAGCGCTCCCGTGCCATTGCCCACATCCACCAGCATCGCTGGCGTCGTCGAACTATTGCCCGGAAGCCGCGTTGGATTCCCATTCACATCGCCCACCACCAGGTCGCCCTGGCTCGCCGTCAAGGGATTCGTATTCGTCACCGTCCCACCGCTCACCGCGGGAACGCTGGTCGTCGGCGCGCCAGCCAGCAGAAACGCATAGTACGTGCCCGTCGGATAATTCGCACTCGATGTCGTCGTGTTGCACAGCGTCAACGCAAGCGTATTCGCTCCCGTCACCGCGCCTGACATCTGCAATCCTCCCGCGCTCGAAGGCGGCGCAACAAACAAGACCCCATCGGAGGTCGCCGCATTCTCAAGCGTGATCCCAGGCACCGTTGCACAACTCTCCGGCTTCACTGCTCCGCCAGAAATCGCAAACGACTGCTCGGCAAAATCCGTCACCGGTAGCGTTCCATCCGTCGGACTGATCGTCCCCGGACGCACACGAAGCCCCGGCATCTGCACCGCAGTCGTCCCCTGGAACGGACTCGTGCTTTCGCTCTCCAGAACAAAGTATCGCGGTGCCGCAAACCCTCCGCTGTACGCTTGCTCCTCCGCGCGCAGGCACCACATATCGCCATAACCGTTCACTACCCCCTCGAAGCATGCCTCACCTGAATTCTCACTCTCCTGTCCCGCAAGATATGTACCCGTCGAAGGTGCCATCAGCAGCCGACCCGTCGGCACTGGTGCCGTTCGCGGTATGATCGTCGATACTGACTGACCTTGCAGATTGGTCAAATTGAACCGAAAATCCGCCAACTCCTGCGCCGCGCTCACCTGGGGCGGTTCAGCGATTGTCTCCGCTATCGGCGAACCCTCTGCATCAATGTTATTCGCAGTTATGTTCTGGAAGTTATAGAGCAGCACCGCACCCATCAGCTCGTTGTTCACGCTGTCATAAGGATTCGGACAACTCGTCGAGCCATACGCTCCGTAGAGGGAATTCGCATCGCACCAGCCCACATTCTCCGTATTCAGCGTGTCGATACGCCAGTTCACCGCCCCGTTTCCCACCACCGGGTAGTTCTGGGTACTCTTCACATTTGCATTATGCAAATACACTCCATATACAGGCCGGTAATACCTCGAATAAGTCGCCAGCACCACGTGATACACCCCACGCCACAGGGAATCCGTCACCCCGCCCACTGGTGCCTGGTTCTGGTCCGTCAACCGCGTCTGGTTATCGCTCACGTGAAAGAAGTACGTGTTGAACCAGCTATCCAATGCATTCTGAGCCGTCTGGGACTGTGCCTGCGTCTGCCAGTTCATTCCATAGAATGTGATTCCGTCCACAAACGTCTGATCGCCCAGATTCTCGTCATTCAAATACGTGTTGCCGCTGGCGCTCGTGTTCGGTGCCCGTGTGCCCCACCATCCGCCGATAATCAGTCCCGACATCATGTCCTGCAGATTCAAATCCCGGAACTGGTCATACTGCGACGACCCCGCAAGCAGCGCCATTCCAACGCCATTCATATTCACCCGTTCCCAGCGCCAGTAAGCTCCAGATTTCGTCGCCGCAAAAATAAATGCATTGCTCACATTCAGATCGAACACATTCCACGACGCATACCCCTGGTCCGATCCGAACACCGCAAAATATGGCGCTGCCATGGTGTACGCGGGAGCCGACACTGCGCTGCCGGTAAAGCTCGAAACGATGCTCGCTCCATTTCCGAAAATCGTCAGCGGTGTCGTCTGACCGCTGGGTACGCGGATCGCATAACCCAGATAACCCGGCGTCTCCGGCGCAATGTTCGTACATGCAACTCCGCCGCACGTGTCGGTGCTTGGTGCCGTACCGTCATCCCACGCCGTCTGCATATACCCGGTAATCGTTCCAATAAAGTACGTCTTACCCTGCGTCAGTGAAATCGATCCGGCGCGCGTTCCGTTCTGCGTTACATACGCAATTGCGTTGTTGAAGCACTGCGTATCGTCGGTCACTCCATCGCCCGCGCATCCAAAATCATCCACCCGAATATCCGCAGAATACGTCGTCACTCCCCGTCGTTGATCCAGCACCGGTACCGGCGAAACCGCTGCGGGCGGTGCTGCAACCGTGATCGAAGGACAACTGGTATAACTCGAACCGGCATTGTTCACCGTATAGCTTGTAACTTGCCCACCGCTCAGGTTCGCGCTCACCTGCAATCCGCTTCCACCGCCGCCCGTAACAGTCACCATCGGCGCAATCGTATAACCCTGACCCAACTGCCCAGGCAACACTCCCGTCACAGCTCCACCCTGGGTCGGGTCATACACACACTGCGCCGTCGCCGTCATCACCGCATTCTGCGCAAAGCTACCCGTCGTCCCCGGTGGAATCAGCGCCGAACTCGCGCTCGCCACGCATCCACTCACGCTTCCCGACAGCGCGCAGTTCGTCGTTCCGTTCACCACCGGCGCATTCAACGCGCCCGTCATCGTTCCACCCGAGATCGGCAACTCCCCGCTGCCGCTGGCGATCTGGCTCGCCACCGCCTGGTCCACATAGGCCTTGTTCGCCGCCTGCTCCGGAGCCGTCGGCGCATTCGCCACCAGCAGTTGCTGGAACGCGGGCACAAACGACATCCACGCCGTCTCCACATTCGTCAGCGTGCTGGGAGTCAGTCCCTGTGCCGACACCGCATTCCCCGCTGTGCCCGCGTCACAGGTCGAGTTCCCCGTCACCGTGTTGTACGGAATCCGAAACACCTGCCAGCCAGGCGTCAGGCTCACCGTCTGATCGGCAAACACACAGCTCTGGCCGCCCGCCACGCCCATCAGCTTCAGCTCCTGTGTCGCCGCCGTGTCCGACTTCGCCGCAACCACCCACGTACCCGTTCCCGCAGGAAATCCGCTTCCCAGCAGCAGGCTCCCCGTCGCGCCCCGCACACTCCAGTTCTCCGTCGTATCCCACGCGCCGCCCACCGCGCGAACATAGGAACCCGTCACCGGTGCCGTCGCATCTTTTCCAGACTGACTGCCCGTACCCACGCTTTCGCCCGACGCCGACAACAAATCCTCCGCCGTCAGAAACAGATCGTTCAGGCTTGTGAATGCCTGGTTCGCCGCACCGCCCCCAAGCAGCGCGAAATCCCCCGTCGCCTTCCCTTCCGCAAGCCGCGCTGTCTCCACGTCTCGATCCGCATTTCCGCTCGTCTGCTCCACGACGTTGCCCAGTCCCGAGTCCAGCAATGCCGCCGCACCGCCCAGGCCAGCCTGTCGCAAGAGATTCGACGAACCCGTATACCCGTCGCTCACTCCATTCGCCGTCGCGGACGCCGCTATCACCAGCGCCGGATACACCGTCGTCGAAGCCGTGAGTGTCCCTCCTCCGCCGACAGCCGTTCCTGTCGCCTCCGAAGACGACGCGTTCCACACCGTGTATCCGCCATGCCCCGCAAGCAGATTGCCGCCAATCATCATCATCTTCTGCCCGCTGATCAGGTTCACCGGTTTCGCCGACATCCACGTCCCGGCAACGTTTACCGTCGCCGTCGTCGTCCCCGAGCATCCGAATCCCCCCGATGTCACCGTCACCGCGCCCAGCGACCCATCCCCATTCACCGCCGCTGTCGCCTGCGCGGTACAGCTTCCGCTGAAGCTCAGCGGCACAGCCACTCCATACGCTTCAAACCCAAGTCCATGCTCCGGACCAACCGTCACACCCGTCACCGCGCCCAGCGTCGTCGAAACTCCCAACTGGGGTTGAACAGCAACCCACTCCGGAGCCACCTGCGAGTTCCGCACCGTCCAGCCGTGCTCCACTCCCGCAAAATCCAGCACCAGTCCCGTCGGTGCCTCGCCCGTTGCCGCTGAGTTCCAAGCATTCACCGCAACCCCGTCCAGCACGTCGTTCGCCCCGGCTTCGGCCACCAATCCATGCACCGCTGCCACCGTCAGGTTCGTCCAGCGATTGTGATCCGCCGTCAATCCCGCAGGAACCGTCCCCGCCAGAGCAGGCACCGCGACCCCGGTACCCACGCCCGTGATCGACACATTCCGGAACTCCGTCCCAAGCGGCCACTGCGCCAGATACATCCCGCACGTATGGGTCGAGCTAGCCTGCGCATAACCGCCCAGGGGATCGCTTCCCGTCGTCGCAATCGCCACATTCTCGATCACCGCAGACTTCAGCCCATTCCCTCCGGCGCCCGTCACTGCGGGCATAGCAATCGCGCAGTTGCCCACCATCCAGCCAGCGCCGCTGCCCGCCGTCCCGGTCAGTCCATTACCACCGGGCGAAAACACACTTCCCGCCTCCAATGGACGATTCACCCCACAGCTTCCTGCCGCCGCGCGACCCTCCGCCGCCGAACAAGACACATCCACGCTCTGATCCACATAAATCGTCAGGTCATGCAGCCGTGTTCCACTCTCCAGCGTCGGCGAATCCGCCGCCGTCGCCAACACATCCTCGCCGGGAAACCCCATCAACGCCGAGTCCTGCTCACCCTGCCCGCCAATTGACTCCAGATGCCACGTCAGCTTGTGCGTCTTGCAAATTCCAGACGGCAACGTCAGACCCACATGGTGCTGGTTTGCATAATTGATCGCCGCTTGGACGGCAGCAGTATCGTCCGTCGCACCGTCGCAAACCGCGCCAAACTCTTTCACATTTCGCGCATGCTGTTGCGCCACGCCCATCCGCCAATCCTCCACCCGAACACCATTTGGATTGGAAAATGTATCCGTACCCGCATACGTCGGCGGCACAATCACACCGCCATTGGTCCCCGCCGCAGTCACCGTCGTCTGCAAATTCGTCTGCGCAGTCCCGCTCACCGGCGAACCCACGCCATTCACCGCCGGAACACCCAGCGCCCCCGTCATCGTCCCCCCAGCCAGCGGAACCGCCTGCGCGAACGATTCGTCCACATAATGCTTGTCCGCGGCCATCAGTGGGCTGGTCGGATCCCCGCTCAACGTCAGCGGACCCGTCAACGTACCCCCCGAAGGGGAAAGCTGACTCGTTCCCAACGCAGCAATCTGCTGGTTGACGTAGGCCTCCGTCACCGCCTGCACCGCCTGCGCCGCAGGCATCACCTGCGCCTCCACCGACGCAATCGTCGCCGTCGCCGTCGCCGGAACCACCCAGTACTCCGTATTCACCGTCCCGTCCGACAACTGGTACACCACCGTGTAATAAAGCCCCGCCGGGGTCGCGCCAAGGTTCGGGGCCAGGTTCAAACTCACAAATCCATCCAGACCGATCGTCGCCGTCGTTGTCCCTGCGGTTACCGTCTGTCCTGCCGCCGTTGTAAACGAGGGCCAGCTCACCAGCAGCGTTCCCGCAGCGGGCGACCCACTGGCCTCATACACCGTCCCCTGCACCGTCGTCGTGGTCACTCCCTGACCCCTGCTCGACAATCCAATCAACAGGCTCATCAGCCAGATCCCTGTCCATCTACCGGCACGCAACCATTTCGTCATCGTGAGCTTCCTTCCCTGTCTTGTCGCTTCCATTTCCTGAAAACTCTTGCCAAACATGCATCCACTCATACCAAAATGCGCGACTCGCATCGCTCCGGCAATCTACTGCCGACTGCGATGCGAGTCGCGCTCTGCTCGTCCCCGATCAGGCTGTTGGCGCTGTATCCAACTTGTTCTCCTGCATTTCACGCTGTTTGGCATCCCAGAGCAATTCCGCCAGACTCTGATACATTCCCTCAGGCACGTGCTCTCTCGCCGTCACTCGCCTGCACAATTCAAACAGCATCTTTGCGCTCGGCAGGTGATGTTGCCGCGCGTTGGTGACAATGCAATTCACTACCTCGAACAGATTGGCTTCCAGTGCCTTTTCCGCTTTCTCCTGCAACCTCGTTGCCGCTCTCCCGAGTCGTTCATCCGTTGGTTCGACTCTCGCCTCGGCATCCCCGTCGCCCGCTAAGTTCTCAATGCTTACTTCCTCTTCGGCCATCGCACCGCCATCTTCCGACACCGATTCTCCCCACAAACGCAAAAAGACGGAGCAGGCGCAAGCCAACTCCGTCTTCTTTTGTGCTGTGATTGTTCCTAGACTAACCTATTCCACAAAAATTCCCCGCAACCCTCCCAAAGTGACCATAAATATCCTGATTTCAACAAGATAATCGGACTTCCTGCACCTCTCAAACCTTGACAGCTTTCTTTGTCTTCCTATTTCCTGTCGATTCCTCACGCCGTCAGCCCGGCGCGACGCGCATGATCCGCCATCTGCCCCTGGATCTCCAGCGCAAGCCCCAGCGCTTCCCGACCTTCCCGCCCCGTCACCCGTGGCTGCTCGCGCGTCCTCACCGAATCACAGAACGCCTCCAGCTCCAGCCGCAGCGGCTCCCCGCTACCCACCTCCGGCCTGGTAAATGAAAGTCCCGGAAGCCCATCCACAAAACCCTCCGCCTCCCCCGCAGCCAGCGCGCTCTCCAGCTTGAACGCCTCCGCAACCCCGATCACGAGAACATCGCGCCGTGCATAATCGATCGATACATAGCGCCCAGGCTCGAAATATCTCAACTTCCTCACCCGCTCCGTCGATACCCGCGACGCCGTAAAATTCGCCACACACCCTGACTCGAACTCCACCCTTACGTTGGCAATATCCACCTTCCCGGAAAGGATCGGCAACCCCACCGCCCGCACTTCACTCACCCGGCTACCGGCAAAACGAAGCACCACGTCCAGGTCATGAATCATCAGGTCCAGCACAACGTCCACATCGAGCGACCGCGGCGTAAATACGCTCAGCCGATGCGCCTCGAAAAACATCGGCCCGCGCACCTCACGCTCCATCGCCATAACCGCCGGATTGAACCGCTCCAGATGCCCCGGCTGCAAGATTCGCCGATGCCGCTCTGCCACAGCCAGCAGCTCGTCCGCTTCCGTAAGCGTCGCCGCCAGCGGCTTTTCCACCAGGCAATCCACCCCCGCGCACAGCAACTCCCCGGCCACC
>JAJZFR010000390.1 GCA_021805265.1 Acidobacteriota bacterium
TCTGACCATTCCACTCAAGACCATGCTCGGCTTCGTGCTTCTGATCGGTTCTCTGGCGCTCTGGCCGCGCTTCATCGAGGCACGCTTCAGCGGTCTGCTGGATGCTGCCGAGCGCATGATCTCGCTCGGCGGAAGAGGGTAGCGATGGCGGGAGAGCGCACAGAACAGGCCACTCCGCAGCGTCGCGACAAGGCGCGACGCGAGGGCGACATCGTCCACAGCCGGGAGCTGAACGCGGCCGCCGGAACCCTGGCCGGGGTGATGATGATCGGTGTGGCGGTGCCGCAGTTTCTTGCCGCCTGGATGCGTTCGCTCGAAGACCTGCTCGCCCTGGGCGGCCTCGGCCACTGGGAGAGCGCGACGACGGCCGCCACCATGCGCGCGCTGCTCGGGCTGGCGGGCACGGTCCTGATGCCGCTGGCCGGGGTGGGGATGGCGGTGGTCGTCGCCACGGCTGGTATGGGCATGCTTCAGACCGGAGGGGTACAGTTCCATCCCCAGGCGCTGGCCTGGAAGCTGAACCGGGTCAGTCCGCTGGCCAACCTGAAGAATCTGTTTTCTCTGCGCGCTGTCGCTCGCCTGGCCAAATCGCTGATCCCGGCCAGCCTGCTGATGGTCTTCGCCATTCAGCGCATGACGCGCCAGTGGTTGCTCGCGCCCTTTTCCTCGGCGCGCATGCTGCTGCTGGGGGAGGATGTCTACGGGCTGCTGCTGGCCGCTGCCTGGATCATGTTTGGCTGGGCCTTGGTGGACTACGTGGTCGAGTGGCGCAGCCGCGAGCAGAGATTGCGGATGAGCCGCCAGGAGATGCGCGAGGAGTTTCGCGACACCGAGGGCAATCCGCAGATTCGTGGCCGGATCCGCAACCTGCAGCGCCAGGCGCGGCGGCGGCGGATGAAGACCGATGTCGCAAAGGCCGCCGTGGTGATCACCAACCCCACCCATTATGCCGTCGCGCTCGAGTTCGACTTCGAGACCATGGAAGCGCCCAAAGTGCTGGCCAAGGGGCGCAACCTGTTGGCCGAGGAGATCAAGCAGCAGGCGCGCTGGGCGGGGGTTCCGATCCTCGAGAATCCACCCCTTGCCCGCTCGCTGTATCGCAGCGTCGAACCGGGCCAGTCGATTCCGGTCGATCTCTACGCGGCGGTGGCGTCGATCCTCGCCTATCTCTATCGGCAACGGGTCGAGCAACAGATGCGCGAGCGCGCCGCAGCAGGCAACGGCGCTCGCGCAGAGGGCAACCCGTCATCGCAGCGCAGCGCGCGACCTGCGGCATCCGCACCGGCTCGCATCGAAGGCACTCTTCGGCCCTCCACCGGGCGAGGTCAACGGCGCGCTCGATCTTCCCGCCAAGCAACTGGAGATCGCCCAGGCGCGGGCGGCATAGCTGCCAGTGGAGCGGGCGGCACAGCGGGCGATGGGGCGCCTGACGAAACCGATGCACCAGCGCCGGAGGCGCGTGGACCGGGAGCGTCCGGCGCAGGCAACCCCGATCCGGCAAACGAAGTCAGGGATGACGGCGGAAATGACAGGACCAGCGGGACAGCCAGACCATCCGGCGAGGGAGAGCAGACATGAGCACAGCGGTAGTGATTCAGGCTCCTGGGGGAGTATGGACGGGCCTCTGGACCCGTCTGCGCGAGTATCTGTTGCCGGTCGGAGCCATCAGCGTGATCTTTGTCATGCTGGTGCCCCTGCCGGCAATGGTGCTGGACCTGTTGCTGGCGATTTCGATGGCCGCCTCGATCATCGTCTTTCTCTCCGCGGTGCAGGTTCGGCGCGCTGTCGAGTTGAGCGTCTTTCCCACGCTCCTGCTCCTGCTTACGCTCTTTCGCCTGGCGCTCAATATCGCCTCCAGCCGACGCATCCTGCTCCACGGCTCGGAGGGCACGGCGGCGGCGGGCAAGGTCATTGAAGCCTTCGGCCAGTTTGTCGTCGGCGGCAACTACGTGGTTGGATTCGTGCTGTTCCTGGCCTTGATCGCGATCCAGTTTCTGGTCGTCTCGCATGGCGCCGTGCGCACCGCCGAAGTGACTGCCCGCTTCACCCTCGATGCCCTGCCAGGCAAACAGATGGCCATTGATGCCGACATGAACGCCGGTCTGATCAACGAACAGGAGGCGCGACGCCGGCGCCAGGCGATTGCCAGGGAAGCCGAGTTTTACGGCGCCATGGACGGGGCGGCGCGCTTCAATCAGCGCGATTCGCTCGCTACCATCCTGATTACCTCGATCAACATCATCGCCGGCCTGCTGATTGGCACCCTGCAGCAGGGGGTCGCTCTGGGGGAAGCGGTGCGAACCTACACTGTGCTCACGGTGGGCGACGGGCTGGTTACCATGATCCCGTCCCTTCTGGTCTCGGTTGCGGGGGGCATCACACTGACCCGCACCAACTCCGCCGTCACGCTCTCGGGTGAACTGCGCTCCCAGTTGTTCGAGCGCTCGGCAACCCTCTACATTGCTGCTGGCGTCACCACGGCCCTGTGCCTCATTCCCGGCCTGCCCAAGATCGCCTTCCTGATGGTCTCGCTGGCCCTGGTGATCGCAGGAAAAAGCCTGGGCAAGGCCCAGGAGGAGATTGCTGGTGAGGGTCTGGCGACCACGGCGCTGGCGGCTCCCAGGCCAGGCGAGCCTGTCGCAGCCACCATCGAGATGGCCTCGCTGCTCAAGCTCGAGGAGCTGACCCTCGAGATCGGATTCCAGCTCATCCCGCTGGTTGACGAGAAGCAGGGGGGGCAACTGCTCTCCCGGGTGCGAACGCTGCGCAAGCATCTCTCCCAGGAACTCGGTTTCCTGGTTCCCCCGGTCCATATCTCCGACAATCTGCGCCTGCGTCCGCGCGAATACCTCTTCTCCCTGCGGGGGATCGAGATCGGGCGCTGGCAGACCGAGGGCAGCCACCTGCTGGCCGTCAGCTCGGATTCGGTGCGACGCGCCTTGCCGGGCAAGGAGACCCGCGAGCCGGCCTTTGGCGTACCTGCGCTGTGGATCGCCCAGGGCCTCGAGGATCAGGCGATCGCCGCCGGTTACTCGGTGGTCGATCCGGTCACCGTTGTGACCACCCATCTCGGGGAGATGATGCGCCAGCATGCCTTCGAGCTGCTGGGCCGCGCCGAGACCAAGCGTCTGCTGGACAGCCTGAACGAGACCCATCCCAAACTGCTTGAAGAGCTGGTGCCCAAGCTCCTCACCCTTGGCGAGGTGCAGCGGGTGCTCGAACAGCTCCTGCGCGAACGTGTCTCGATCCGCGATATGGGCGCCATTCTCGAATCGCTGGTCGAAACCGCCTCAGCTAACAAGAACCTGGTTGCGCTGGTCGAGGCCGCCCGCCACGCGCTCGGCCGCAGGCTGATTCAGCCCCTGCTCGACGGGGAAGGGCAGTTGCCCGTTCTGCTCCTTGACCCGCAGTTCGAAGAAGAGATTCTCTCGACCGTCGCCCAGGAGTCCGGCCAGCGTCAATTGGTCGCCTCGAATCGCTCCGCGGTGCCGTTGGTTCGTCGTCTGGGGGATTCTTTGAGGCAACTTATCGGTTCCACGCCTGCCACGGCCCTTCCCGTGCTCCTCTGTCCGAGTCCGGCTCGCTACCATGTCAAGCGTTGGATCGAGCCTTGGGTGCCGAGGATGGCAGTGGTGGCGGCGACCGATATTCCGCCGGAGACCAGGCTCAGGCCGGTGGGAACGGTACGTTGACCGGGACTGACCGGGACTGACCGGTGCGTTGACCGGGATCGACCGGGACTGTCTGGGACTGGCCGGGGCTGACCGGGACCGCGCGCAGCGCATCCCTCATCCCGCCTGTCGCTGAGGGTTCAGGGCATGAATTTGCGGTTGGGGCAGGGAGTTGGTGTTTGGGGTGTTCAGGGCAAGGATTGGCCGTTCTGGGCATGGTTTGCGGTACGGAAGAGGAGTGCAAATCGGCAGGGCAGGCTGACAGCGTCAGGCAGCGCGGGTTGAAACGAAATCAGAATTTTCGGGTAACCACGAGGGAGTGCGATGGCGGGTATGGATGCGCGGGCAGGGAGTACGGAACGGACTGGCAACACGCGAGGACAGGTTCCCGGCGCTGCCGGGTCCCTGGCGAATATGGCGAACATGAACAGCACGAATAACTTGAATGAAATGAATAACTTGAATAACATTGACGCCGGAGCGATGCAGTCCACCGACCGCGCGCTCGCTGGCTCCACTGCGGGCGGTGCGTCTCCGGAGTCCGCCTTCGAGGAGCCGGATGGCCTGGCCAGTCTGGCAACTCTGGCTGCCGCTGCCGGGTATGGCGCTGGCCGGGGGGTGCGCCGCGAGTTTACTGCGGAGGAGGAGCGGGTGCTGCTCGAGCATCTTCCGATCGTGCGTTTCCTCGCGCGGCGCATCCATGAGCGTCTGCCCCAGCATGTCGAAATGGAGGACCTCTTTTCGGCGGGCGTGGTCGGGCTGATGGATGCCTTCTCGAAGTTCGATCCGACCAAGAAAGTCCAGTTTCGCAGCTACGCGCAGTTTCGCATCCGCGGTGCGATTCTCGACAGCCTGCGCACCCTCGACTGGAGTCCTCGTGAGTTGCGCCGCAAGGGCCGCGCGGTCGAGGAGGCGATTCGCGTACTCACCGCTCAGTTCGGAAGAGCGCCGTCTGAGACCGAGATTGCCTGCGAAATGACGATCGACCTCGAAGCCTATCAGCAGTTGCTGGGCGAGTTGAAGGGCCTAGAGATCGGCACCCTGCATCTTGAACGGAACGAGGACTCCGGCGAGGAGGAGTTGGCCTATATCCCCGGCAAGCCCGAGGATGATCCGTTGTTTCATTGCCTGCGCGGCGAGATGGAGGATCGCCTGGTCGAGGCCATCACCGGGTTGCCGGAGCGGGAGCGGCTGGTGATGACGCTCTACTACTACGAGGAGATGACCATGCGCGAGATCGGGCTGGCGCTCGGTGTGGTCGAGTCGCGCGTCTCCCAGATTCATGCCTCGGCGGTGCTTCATCTTCGTTCGGCGCTGGCCGATCTCTCGCGTCGCACGAAGAGCGAACCGGCAACCCGCGCGAGGAGGCAGAATCGGACAGCCACCGGAGTTCGGACGAGCCACTGAAAGGGGCCATTCGCGTTCGGGTGAGAGCACTCGTAGCCACCCCCGGGGACCATGCGAATTGTGTCATGCGAATTGACCGGTGCGGATTGGGCCAGGTGGATTGGGCCAGGCGGATTGGCTCGTGCAGAGGCCTGATGCCGGGCCGGGATGCAGATTGGGAATATCCAATCGAAGGGACTGAAACAGGAATGGAGAGCCTCTGCGGCAGCCGATTTCCGGCCTCTTCAGGCGCGCTTTAGGAGAGAGTCGAAGCATGGAAAAAACCCTCAAACAGGATGAGATCGACGCACTCTTCCAGGCCGCTCGATCGACCACTCCCGAGGCCGCTCCGGAGATCAAGGCGCGAGTGCTCTCCTACAACTTCGCCTCGGCGGGGCAGATCTCGACCGATCAGCTTCGCGCCATCAGCATGCTCAATGATCTGTTTGCGCGCAACCTGACCCACAATCTCTCCGCCTGGCTGCGCACTCGTCTTCAGGTGAACCTGGTCTCCGCCGAACAGATCACCTTCAACGAGTTCCTCCTGCGCATTCCCGAGATTGCCTACGTCTCCTCGGTGCGGCTCGAGCCGCTCGGTGCGCTTTCGGTGCTCCACCTGGACCTTGCCGTTGCCCCGCCCATGGTCGATCTGCTGCTCGGCGGGGAGGGTCAGTCCGGCCCGCTGCGCGAGTTGACCGACATTGAGGAGGCCATCATCGCCAGCGTGGTCGAGATCGTCTGTCGCGAACTGACCACTGCCTGGCAGCCGGTCGGCCTGAGCTTCAACTTCGAGCGCCGCCAGATGCAGACCCAGACGGCGCGTATCATGCCGGTGACCGAGAAGACCTTGTGCCTCAGCTTCGAGATTCGCATGCAGGAGTGCTCCGGCCTGTTGAACCTGGCCTTTCCCGCCGTGGTCGCGAATACCATCCTGCGCCGCCTGACCGGAGAGTGGGGCGGCCGTCGTCGCCATGCCGTCGATGCCCGGCAGCGCATGGAGCAGGCTGCGCGGGAGCTTCGTTTCGGTACGGCGCTTCAATTGCCTTCGGTACGTATCGAGGCCCGCGATCTCGAGGACCTGCAGGTGGGAAAGTTGATCCGGCTCAACCTCGCCGCCAATGCCAGTGCCGAGCTGCGCGCGGGCGGGCAGCGCATCTTCCACGCTCAGCCGGTGCGCCTCGGGCCGCATCGCGGTGCGCGGCTCGAGGCTGCTGTGGATACAGGAGTGTTGCCAGGATGAGGGGCATGGACCATTTCGACCACTTCCATCCGTATCGGCGCCGTCGCCGCCAGCCGGTACGCCTGTGCCTCGGCAACCAGCGGTGGGGCGGAGCCGATCACGCGTCGCATCGCAAACCAAGCAAGGGGGATGACCAACGTCCATGAGTCAGCCTGTGAACTATCTGGAATGCTGGACTGCGGTTGCCACCAGCCTGTTTGCCCAGGCGCTGGTGGGCGAGCCTGCGTTGACCGAGTCCTTGCCCAAGCCGCTCCCCGAGGGGTCGTTTGGCTTTCTCGCCAATATTTCCGGCGAGGAGCAGGGGAAATTCGCCATCATGCTGGACGGCGAACTGGTTGCAGCGCCGTTCTTTGGCGAGGGTTCCGACCAGAAGGCGGGATGGGCGGAGTTGTTGAAGGAGACGGTCGAGGCGGCGGCAGGCGAGTTGCTGGCCAAAACGGGAAAAAAATGCCAGATTACCTCGTTTACTCCGATTGCCTCCGAGAGCAAGCTCACCCGAGCCTTCCAGTTGAAGTCGGGGGAGCGAAGCTGGATGGTGCTGGTCCACAGCGATCTGCGCGCTCCCAAGCCCGACAAGCCCGGCATGCCGGAAGGCGCGAAAGCCGGTGCTCCGGCTGCGCAGGCAGATACCAACCCGGCCGAATCGTCCACGCAACCCGTGCAAGCTGCTTCTTCGCCGAAGCCGGACAGGGAGCGGCCCACTGGCCGCGAGCCGGACGCTGCCGCGCAGGCGGGATTCGACTCGGGGCTGTCGCCGGGCCTCCAGTTGCTGCTCGATGTCGAGCTCGAGGCATCCCTGCGCTTCGGTTCCCGCGAGATGCCGCTGGGCGAGATTCTCGACCTCGGGCCTGGGGATGTTGTGCAACTGGATCGTCATGTCAGCGATCCGGTGGACCTGATCGTGGGCGACAAGATCGTGGCCCGCGGTGAAGTTGTGCTGGTCAATGGAAACTTCGGCTTGCGTGTCACCGAGGTGGCCGAGCCGCAACGCAGACTGGAGAGCATCCGATGCCTGTTCTGAGATCGAAAACCCCTCGGCAGCAACCGCTCGATCCGGAGCGGGCGGGCCGCGGCCAGGCGTCGGGGAGTCCCGCTCGAAATCCGACCCACGGCCATCGCGGGGGCACTGCGGCGGCACCGGGCAATGCGGCCGCGAAAGGGATGCCGCTCTTCGGCGACCCGGCACCCGGACGCGCGCCCGGACACGCACCCGGACAAGCACCCGGACATACTCCGGGTCATGCTTCTGGTCGCTCCTCGGGCTTTCTCACCAGTTGCGCCAACCCGGACTGTGCCAGCGGCTGGCTTCATCTCTGGCGGAGCCGTTCCGCGCCCATCTTCGAGGATGGCTGG
>JAJZFR010000402.1 GCA_021805265.1 Acidobacteriota bacterium
ATTTCCAGGCCTCAACGCGACCACTTCAGCAAGTCCATCGCGCGGCGAAGCTCTTCGCCTGCAAGCGCGGAGGATGTTCCTCGGCTGCATTCTGGCCTCTCTGGCTTCTTCGATTCCCGCGCTCGCAACCGGCACACAGCCCACCAGGGCCAGCACAGAAGCAGGCGCGCAAACCTCCGCCCAGTATCTCGGCTCCGCTGCCTGCTCTCGCTGTCACCTGGCCATCGCTGGCAACTTCGCCAAAGCCAGCATGGGCCACTCACTCACTGAAGTCACGCCCGAGTACCTCAAGACCCTGCCGCTGCCCGCCACCTACACCGACCCCAACACAAAGCACTCCTACAGCGTCTACACCCAGGATGGAAAGCTCTACCAATCCGAATTCCAGACCGCAACCGACGGCCCGAATACCGGGAATGACATCTTCCGCAACACTCACCAGATTCGCTGGATCATCGGTACCGGCGAAAACGGCCTCGGCGGGCTGCTCACGCGCGGCGGCTATCTCTTTCAGGCTCCGCTCTCCTACTACACCCATGCCGCACAGTGGAATCTTTCGCCCGGCTATGAACACGGCGATTACGGCTTCAACCGCATCATCCTTCCCGGCTGCATCTCCTGTCACAGCGGGCGGCCCCAACCTATCGCGGGCTTTGCCGGAAAGTACGCCGCGCAGCCCTTTACCCACGCCTCGGTTGGCTGCGAAAACTGCCACGGCCCCGGCTCGACGCACGTGAGCGCCATGCGTCAGGGCGAAGAGGTCGCAGGCACCGACTCGACCATCGTCAACCCGGCGCGGCTTTCGCCCCGGCTCTCCGACGAAATCTGCCTCAACTGCCACGAGATCGGCGATGCCCGCATCCTTCAGCCCGGAAAAACCTATCAGGATATTCGCCCCGGCCAGCCGCTCGACAGGGTCGTCGCCATCTTCAACGCCGCGCCGACGCCCGACAATCCTCCCCAGGACGATCACCTCGAGCATTATTACTCGATGACCCTGAGCAAGTGTTATCGCGCCAGCAAGCTCAAACCCGCCGCGCAACAGATGCGCTGCATCACCTGTCACGATCCCCACGTCGAGCCGACCCGCGCTCAAGCCCCCGCATACTTCAACGCAAAATGCCTCACCTGCCACACCACCGCAAGTTGCACCGCGCCCGCCCCAGCGCGCAAGCTGGCCGCAGACAACTGCATCGGCTGCCACATGCCGCGCCGTGACATTGTCACAATCTCCCACTCGTCAGTCACCAACCACCGTATCCTCGCCCGACCCGACGAACCGTTTCCCGCCGCCACTTTTCAACAGGCCACGCCGCTCATGCCCGATCTCATTCACCTCGATCCGGGCGGGCAAGGTGCCGACCAGCCCACCGCACTCACCCGCATGTTGGCCTACCGCGCCATGACGAACAAAAAGCCCGATGTCGCCAGCTATCACTCGGGCTGGCTCCAGGCGCTAGTCGAGCTGGAAACCACGCAGCCCGAAAACGCTCTCGTCCAGGCCAACCTCGGTCACCGCGAACTGCTCCTGCACAACTACGCCGCCTCCATCGATCACCTCCAGCACGCATTGCAGCTTGATCCTCAGCAGCCCGAGGCGCTGGTCGATCTCTCCGAGGCGCAATATCAATCCGGCCAGATCGAGCCTGCCATCGTCTCCGCCCAACGCGCCGTCGCGCTCGACCCCTACGTCGCACCACTCCAGAAGACCCTCATCTCACGCCTCGTCGATGGAAAACACTACCCCGACGCCGAGGCAGCCATCAAAAAGTATCTGGAAGAGTTTCCCGAGGATGACTTCATGCGGCGCATGCTCGCCATGATCGAGCAGTAACTCCCGCTCGCCTTCCTTGCGGCAGATACCGCGCTTTCCTACTGTTTTGTAACGCCAGTTACACTTCTTTACAAGACAATCCGCTGGAAGCGGAAACTAACTTCTGTTTTCGCTCGTCAGCGCACTATGACAATTCGATGGCTTCATGGGTGCTCACCCAATGAACCTGTAGCCCGCTGTGGGCTTGGAGCCACCATAGTCATCCTGGCAGCCCTGCTGCCAGGAGTGATCTATGCTGCGCGCGCATCCGCCGAGGTTGACCATTCGCCTCGAGCGGATCCCGCGGCGTCACGCGCCAGCCCCGGCAATGCGGACAAACCGGACCACTCAACCGCAGTTCACACTACGTCCGCCAGCGCCGCTTACGTCGGCTCCACGGCCTGTTCCTCCTGTCACTCCGCAATCTATCGCAAGTTCACCCAAACCAGCATGGGCCGCTCCATGTCGCCCGCGACAGAGGACGCTCTGCGCGGCATTCCCCTTCCCGCCGCGCTCGACAACGCCGCGCTCCACCGTCACTATGAAGTCGCCTGGCGGGACGGCAAGCTATACCAGTCCGAGGCGGGAACCGACGCCGAAGGCCGACAGCTCTTCCGCAACACTCAGCCCATCCAGTGGATCATCGGTGCCAACGCCAACGGCTTCGGCGGCCTCGTCGCCCGTGACGGCTACCTGCTCGAAGCGCCGCTTTCCTACTATCCGCGCACCACAAGCTGGGACCTCTCCCCCGGCTATCAGCGCGGCGATTACGGCTTCAGCCGCGTCATCGCCCCCGGCTGCATCTTCTGCCACAGCGGCAGGCCGCAGCCCGTCACCGGCTCGCTCGGGAAATATCGCCAGCCCGCCTTCGAGCAGCTATCCATCGGCTGCGAAAACTGCCACGGCCCCGGCTCAGCCCACGTTGACGCCATGAATCGCGGCGAGGCCCACCCACCAGGCAAGGACCCCACCATCGTCAACCCCGAGCGCCTGACTTCGAGCCGCTCCGACGACATCTGCATGTCCTGCCACCAGACCGGAGACGCACGCGCCTTCGAGCCTGGCAAAACCTATCTCGACTTTCGCCCTGGGCAGCCTCTGAGCCGCGTCATGGCCATCCTCATGGTCCCGCCCACGCCCGATCATCCACCCACCCGTGACCACGTCCAGCACTACTACTCGATGATTATGAGCAAGTGCTACCGCGCCACTCTGACAAAGCCCGCCGGCGAACAGATGCGCTGCACCACCTGCCACGATCCCCACATCCAGCCAACCCGCGCCGAGGCACCCGCATACTTCAACGCAAAATGCATGACCTGCCATGCCGGCACAGACTGCCGCGCAGCACCCTCAGCGCGACGCGACGCCGCCGACAACTGCATCGGCTGCCATATGCCCAGGCGCGATGACCTCGCGCTCTCCCACAGCGCGCTCACCAACCATCGCATCGTCACCCGCCCCGACGAGCCATTTCCATCGGAAGCATTTCAGCAGACCACTGCCGCTCTGCCTGATCTCGTCTATCTGGATCGCTCGACCGACGGCCCACAGAAGCCCTCCGACCTCGCGCTGCTTGAAGCCTACAGCCAGCTCCAGCCTCAGCAATACAGCGACAGCTATCGCAGTCTCCTCGCGCGCCTGGTGCTCACCCTCCCCGACAACGCCGAGGTTCAGGCCCAGGCCGGTCATCAGGACCTTGTCGCGGGCAACCAGAGCACGGCGCTCGATCACCTCCGGCGCGCGCTGCAGCTTGACCCCGACAGCAGCCAGATCGATTCCGCAGCGAAGGCTCGCATCTACGCCGACCTGTCACAGATTCGCGACGAGCAGGGCGATAAAACAGGGGCCGTAGAACTGGCACAGCGCGCCCAGGCGCTCGACCCCTTCAACGCCAACCTGCGCAAAACCCTCGTCCTGCGCCTGATCGACGCCCGCCAGTACGACGTGGCAACCGCGACCATGAAGCAGTTTGTCCAGCAGTTCCCCGAGGATGACTTCATGCGACACATGCTCGAGATCGCCGAGCAGCCATAACTCACTCGTAGTAAGTCGCCGTCGTCGTGTCCGTCTCCCAGATCGTGCAGTCTTTCACCCGCACCCGCCCTGCGGTCATCTCCGCCAGTTGCTGGTTGGTCTGCTCATAGAAGTACCGCGCGATATTCTCCGCCGACGGATTGATCTCGGTGAAAGGCTCCAGTTCGTTCAGCATCTGGTGATCGATCCTGTCCACCACCGGACGCATCACCTGCTTGAGCAGCTTGAAGTCCAACAGCAGGCCCGCATGGTCCAGCTCCCGGCCAGCCAGCGTCACCCGCACCTTGTAGTTATGCCCATGCGGGTTTTCACACTTTCCGCGATAGTTCCTCAGATAGTGTCCGGACGAGAATCCTGTTTCCACGGTAACTTCGTACATAATTCCGATTGCTTTCTGTTTTCTGTGTTGCAGCCCCGGAGTGAGTGAATAAACTCGTCAGCGTTTCCGGCGCCGGTTGCGTTCCGCGATGCGACGCTCTTCCGAGCGACGATCAACCTGTTCAAACAGATGACTCATGACCCCGATCAGCGCCGACCCGAGCGCGCCAACTACCAGCAACAGCGCCAGCGTCTTCCACAACGACCCATTCGCCGGCAGCTCCGGCTGAAAGCTCGAAGGCACGAAGGTCATTCCGAGCGAGATCAACGAGAGCAGCCCAAACGTTGCGGCGAGTGCGTAGAAGTTGCGAGACATCTGAGAAACCCTCTTACAATTCTACCCGCGCGTCCGTCCTTCCGGCTTCCAGGGCCGAAAAGCTGCTTTTGCCGCCTCGCACAATGTTTTCAACTTACTCCGCCTCCGCCTGATCCTCCAGCGTCATCATCAGCTCTTCCCACTCCCCGGTCGCGTCCGCCAACTGCTTGCGAAGCTCATCGAGCAGCCGTGTAAGCCGTTCCGTCTCCTGCGCCGAAACGTAGTTCCCCAACTGCTCCTCTGTCAAAGCGATTGCCGCCTCCAGCCGCGGCACCTCTTCTTCCAGATGCGCCGCGCGCTGCTCCATCTGTTTCTGCTTCAGCGGATTGAGGCGCCTGGCTCCGCTCCTCGCCGCAATCTCTACGCCAGTCGCCGCGACAGAAGTACTTTTCCCGCCAGCCGAACCCGTCGCGGACGGCACGGGGGATTTCCGCGCGGTTGCCAGATCGCCACCCGCCCCGGCGCTCGTCGCAGCCGCCTCCCGGTCGCGCGCGTAATCGGCAAAACCGCCCGGATACACCGTCAATTCGCCATCCACAATCTCGAAGACTTTCGTCGCCAGACGATCCAGAAAATATCGATCATGCGAGACGAAAATCACCGTTCCGGAAAAATTTTCAATGGCTTCGAGCAGCACGTCCTTCGCGCGCATGTCCAGATGATTGGTCGGCTCGTCCAGAAGCAGAAAATTCGACGGCGATACCAGTATCCGCGCCAGCGCAAAGCGATTCCGCTCACCGCCGGAAAGCACACCCAGCGGTTTGAACACATCTTCACCGGAAAACAGAAAACATCCCAGCAGCGAGCGCAACTCCACCTCCGGCACACGGATCGCCGCCCGGCTGATCTCATCGAGCATGCGCGCCGCAGGATCGAGCACCTTGTACTGGTCCTGGGCAAAGTATTCCGCCACCACATTGTGCCCCAGCTTCACCGCGCCCGCGCCCGCGCTCGGCGTCTCCACGCCGGTCAGCAGCCGAATCAGCGTCGATTTCCCCGCGCCGTTCTGGCCCACCAGCGCCACACGGTCGCCGCGCTCGATGGTAAAGTTGACCCCGCGCAGGACACACTTTTCCCCGTAGCTCTTCGCCAGATGTTCCGCTGCCGCCACCACGCGTCCCGAGGGCGGCGGCTGGGGAAAACGGAAGTGAATCACCGGCTCTTCTTCGGGAATCTCGATCCGCTCGATCTTCTCCAATTCTTTGATCCGGCTCTGCACCTGTTTGGCCTTCGTCGCCTGCGCGCGGAAGCGGTTGATAAACGCCTCCAGGTGCTCGATCTGCTCGCGCTGATTCCGGTACGCGGCCAGCAACTGCGCCTTCCGCTCCGCCTTCGCGCTCAAATACTTCGTGTAGTTGCCCGCGTAGATATGCAGCCGCTTGTTCCACAACTCCACCGTGCGATCCACCGTCACGTCCAGAAAATACCGGTCATGCGAGATCAGAATGTAGCCGAACGGATAGCCCCGCAGATAGGTTTCCAGCCAGTTACGCGTCTCCAGGTCAAGATGGTTCGTCGGCTCGTCCAGCAACAGCAGGTTGGGCCGCGCAAGCAGCAATTTCGCCAGCGCAATCCGCATCTGCCATCCGCCGCTGAACTCATCCGTCCGCCGCGTCCAATCCGTCTTGTCGAACCCCAGCCCGGTCAGCACGCCCCCGACCTGCGCGTCCAGCGCATAGCCATCGAGCGCCTGGAACCGGCTTTGCAACATCGAGAATCGTTCCCCCGCAGCCCGATACTCCGCGCCCTCGTGATCGAGCGTCGCCAGCGCCGTCGCCAGCCCGTCCAACTCGGCCTCCATCGTCCGCAACTCATCGAAGACTGACAGACACTCGTCAAAGACCGACCGACCGCTCAGCCGCAGCCCCTCCTGTGGCAGGTAGCCGATCGACATCCCGCGTGTGCGCTGCAACTGCCCATCATCCAGCGGACCCACCGACTCATCGCCCGCCAGCAGCTTCATCAGCGTCGATTTTCCCGCGCCGTTGCCGCCCACCAGCGCCGTCCGCTCGCGCGGCGTAATCAGCCAGTTCGCGTCCTGAAACAGTATCCGCGGACCAAACCGCTTGCCCGCATTTTGTAAGGAAAGCATATTCTTCCAGCCTATCGCCTCCAGCCAGGAAACGCGGCCCCGGCCGCTCACGCAATCGCTGGAGAATTGATCGCCCAGCCGCATTTGCTTTTGCCTTGCATTCACACCCAAAGGTGCGCTGGTCTCAGATACTGAAAGCAGCCTCCGTTCCTATGCATCGCAAAATTGGCGGCTCGTGCTGAGATTCCACGGAACTGCCGGACAAAGCGTGGAGTATCGCTGTTTGCTTTATGATGGGGCTGTGGCCAATTTCCTGCGGGCGTGGCGAAATGGCAGACGCAGCGGACTTAAAAACTTGAGTGCCCATCGGGAAACCGATGGAGTAGAACTGCTCAAAGTCGGGGAAACCTGAAATGGCAATCCCGAGCCAAGCCCGGAAGCGCTTCCGGGAAGGTGTAGAGACTAGACGGGCAGCACCTGAACCTCAGAAATGGGGAATGGTGAAGGGATAGTCCAGACCACGAACCCGCACTGACGGGGCGGCGAAAGCCGAAGTGGCATGAAAATCCGCAGGCCGCAAGGCCGTGTGGGTTCAATTCCCTCCGCCCGCACCACACTTCTCTGAACACGCCAGGATGTATCCATCCCGGCATGTTTTGGCTGGTCCAGGTGTGGCATCTCAACTGGTTGTTGACATCGAGCCAGACGCGCACAAGCTAGATGGAACCTCTTCTGCTGGCTGATCTCCACAGCAGCACAATCCGATTCTCTCGTGCCACAGTTTTTTCTCGATGCCTGACCCCGTCCAATTATTCGGACAGCCTCTCCATTCACAACTCCAACGTCAGATACTCCGCTTTCAAATCAATTCGCAAACTTCAGTGTTCTGCTGGCAGAAACCGATGCGTACGCAACCATTTTCGTTCGGCCTGCGACACAGCGGCCTTGCGCCAGCATGTCTTTGTTTGCCAGCCTTCAGCCTTTCAGGCCCGAGCACTCAGCCGCTGATTCCGCCCGCCTGGATCGGTGCGGGCAAAACCATCGCC
>JAJZFR010000376.1 GCA_021805265.1 Acidobacteriota bacterium
TTGAAGCCTGAATCGCCTACGCTGTCTGGCGGGCGGTTGGGTTCAGGAGGCTGTCCACGGTTGCGCGCAATTCCTCCGGGGAAGCGGCATAGGAGTAGGAGACGCCAGCCTCATTGCTTTCTTTTCCGCTGTCTTTGGCGGGCTTTTCGTCGCGTCCGATGAGGACGAGAACGGGGACCCTGGGCATGCGCGCACGCAGCTCCGAGACGAACTCTGGGCCGGTGAGGCCGGTGAGGTGATTGCCGGTGATGACTAGCCGGAGGGCGCGGGCGAACTCGACGGACTCGACCAGGCAGAGGGCCTCAGCCGGTTCGCTGACGCGAACAACATCGGGGACTGCGCGCTGCAGAATGGACTGGCGCAGGGACGCGCGTAGAGGGTTCTCGTCGACTAACAGAATTGTCGCCATGCTCACCTTGGGCCGAACCAGCCTCAGCACGCCTGCTCTCCAGCTTTGTAAGGAAATCGCCTAACTCAATGCCATGGGATGAGCGCTGAGGGAGACAGGTTGCCTGAGCGGATGGAGAGTTGATTCGGAGTACCAGCATCCGGTGGGTCTAGCCGAAGAGGAACTCTTTTTCCCGGAGTTCCTTGAGCGTATCGCGCAGACGGGCGGCTTTTTCAAACTCGAAGCGCTTGGCGGCCTCGCGCATGTCGGCTTCGAGTTTTTCGAGGTAGAGGTCGAGATCGGCCTGGGTGTTGAACTCGGTTGCTTCGACCGTCGGTTCGTCGATGGGGTCGCCGTACTCGGCTTTGAGGATGGCGGCGAGTCCGAGGTCCATATTTTTGAGGATGGACTGAGGCACGATGCCGTGCTCTTCGTTATAAGCTCGCTGGACGGCGCGTCGGCGGTCGGTTTCGTCGATGGCGCGTCGCATCGAGTCGGTCATCCGGTCGGCGTAGAGGATGGCGCGGCCCTCGACGTGGCGGGCGGCGCGTCCGATGGTCTGGATCATGGCTCCGGTGGAGCGCAGGAATCCTTCCTTGTCTGCGTCGAGGATGGCGACCAGCGAGACCTCCGGGAGGTCGAGACCCTCGCGCAGCAGGTTGATGCCGATGAGCACGTCGAACTCGCCCTTGCGGAGTCCGGCGAGAATCTTGACGCGTTCGAGGGTTTCGATCTCGGAGTGCATGTAGCGGCAGCGCACGCCGACCTCGGAGTAGTAGCCGGCGAGGTCCTCGGACATGCGCTTGGTGAGGGTGGTGACCAGGACGCGCTCGTTGCGACTGGCGCGGGCGCGAATCTCGCCGAGGAGGTCGTCGATCTGGCCTTTGACGGGGCGGATTTCAACCTCGGGATCGACCAGGCCGGTGGGTCGGATGACCTGTTCGACGACCACGCCGGCAGCCTTGGTCAACTCATACGGGCCGGGCGTGGCAGAGACGTAGATGACCTGATGGACGCGGTTCTCGAACTCCTCGAAGCGGAGGGGTCGGTTGTCGAGAGCGGAGGGCAGTCGAAAGCCGTAATCGACGAGATTCTGTTTGCGACTGCGGTCGCCGTGCCACATTCCATGGACCTGGGGAATGGTGACATGCGACTCATCGATGAAGAGGAGAAAGTCACGGGGAAAGTAATCGAGGAGGGTGGGCGGCGCTTCGCCGGGCAGGCGACCGGAAAAGTGGCGCGAGTAGTTTTCGATGCCGTGGCAGTAGCCCATGGACTTGATCATCTCGAGGTCAAAGCGGACGCGCTGGTGAATGCGTTGGGCCTCGACCATGCGGCCCTCTTTCTCGAGCTGTGCTTCCCACTCGGTCAGTTCGGAGACGATGGTGTCGATGGCCTGGGACTTGCGCTCGGGCTGGACCACGTAGTGGCTCTTGGGATAGATGGGCAGGCGGGCGTATTTCTGTTTGACGGTGCCAAAGAGCGGGTCAATCTGGGCGAGGGAATCGATTTCGTCGCCGAACATCTCGATGCGATAGGCATTTTCGTCGTAGGTGGGATAAACCTCGATCACGTCGCCGCGTACGCGAAAGGTTCCGCGGCGGAAGTCCATGTCGTTGCGCTCATAGAGAATCTCGACCAGGCGGCGGACAATGTCGTTGCGATGGATGCGCTGGCCCTTTTCGAGCAGCAGGAGCATTCCGAAGTAAGCCTCGGGCGAGCCGAGACCATAGATGCAA
The DNA here is from genome assembly GCA_021805265.1 of Acidobacteriota bacterium. Lineage (GTDB taxonomy): Bacteria > Acidobacteriota > Terriglobia > Terriglobales > Acidobacteriaceae > Acidicapsa. Next base: position 2,128 of record JAJZFR010000376.1, read on the forward strand.
CTGACCGAACTGACGATGATGGCGTCGCGCCGCTCGAAGAGAGAACGCGTGGCCGAGAGCCGCAGCTTGTCCAGCTCTTCGTTGACGGTGGCTTCCTTTTCGATGTAGAGGTCGCCGGAGGGAATGTAGGCTTCCGGCTGGTAGTAGTCGTAGTAACTGACGAAGTATTCGACCGCGTTCGAGGGGAAGAACTGCTTGAACTCGTTGTATAACTGGGCCGCGAGGGTCTTGTTATGGGCGAGGATGAGGGCGGGGCGGTTGAGATCCTCGATGACCTTGGCCATGGTGAAGGTTTTGCCAGAGCCTGTCACCCCCAGCAGCACCTGATGCTGCTCCCCGGCGGCCAGGCCAGAGACCAGTTCGGCGATCGCTCGAGGCTGATCGCCCTTGGGCTGATAGGGGGTAACGAGTTGAAAGTCCATGGCTGGGATTATACAGGAGAGGCGAAAGTTAGGCGAAATCGAAAAATGCAGTCGATCTGTTTTCTTATGCTGGCGGGGGACGAGAATCGTTACTTGTCCGAGAGATATTCAACAGAGTGAAGGAAGAGTCCGCTGGCTGGAGCGGTGGGTCCGGCGGCGGAACGGGATCGGGCGTCGAGAATTCGTCCCATGGCATCGGGCGGGAACTGACCACGGGCGATTTCGAGCATGGTTCCTACCAGGTTGCGGACCATGTGGTGGAGGAATCCGTTGCCGCGAACCCGGTAGACAAGCAGGTCGCCCGGCTCTTCGGTCCAGTTGCTGGAGAAGATGGTGCGGGTGGTAGAGCGCGGTTCCTGGCTGGTCAGGGAGTCTTCGAGGCCACGCGCTGCAACCTCCGGATCGCTGGCGGCGAAGGAGCGGAAATCGTGTTCGCCGAGGACGGCTTGCGCCGCCAGATCGAGCAGGGAGCTGTCGAGCGGCCAGCGGCAGGGGTGGACATAGCGGGCAAGGAACGGCGAGCACTGGCCGCCGCGAAAGATGCGGTACTCGTAGGTTTTTGCGGTGGTGGAGTGGCGGGCGTGAAAATCCTCTGCGACTGGCTCGGCGGCGAGGATGCGGATGGCTGCGGGCAGGGTTCGGTTGAGCGCGCGGGTGAGGTTGGCGGCAGGAATGGGAGCGCGAAGGGTAAAGCTGGCGACCTGGGCAAGCGCGTGAACGCCGGTATCGGTTCGCCCGGAGCCTTGCGGCAGAGGGGATTCGCCGAGGACTCGGTCGAGCGCGGTTTGCAACTCGCCCTGAACGGTCGAGAGACCGGGCTGGATCTGCCAGCCGTGGTAGGGCGTGCCGTCGTAAGCGAGGGTGAGTTTCCAGTTCTGCATTTTGCCGGTTCAGGATGGGTTGCTGGTGTCGGGCGATGAAATTGAGGCTGGGATATACTCAGGATTTTACGGCGTAGGGCGCGGTGTGGCCCATAGGAGCTTGCGCAACCGAGGCGTGACGCGCGAGAGCGGGAACGAAATCGCCCTTCGAGACGTATAAAGATCGTAACGGAACAGGGCGAGCTGCGGACCTGGGACGAAAGACCGGCCATCGGATGAAAATGCGTCCATCGTCGGGTTCCGAGCGTCAGATGGAGAGTTACCCATTCGCAGAAAAACAGTGGGTCGGAAATTGCGAAGCGAAGAATTGTGGAGAGGATGCATGCATTTGTCTGGAAAAGAAGTGTCAACGCCTGAGAGGACGGAAGCCGTGAACGAACAGAAACCGAGGAGTGAGGCTTTGCGTGGGAAAGGAAGACTGCGTGCCGCAGCGGTTGTGCTTCTGGGGCTGACGACGGCGCTTCCGCCTGGTTTGCTGGCGCAGAATACAAAGCCGACAGCGGGGAACAAGGTTCTCAACGACCTGCCGGCAGCGCCGGTTCCCACGGCCACGCAGCCCTTGTCGTTGCGCAGCACGATGAAGAACTACGGCAAGGCGCGGACATTCTGGAACGATCTGCCGGGTCTCTACGCACCGGTTCATGCGCCTCGCGGGAACTTCATGAACTCCGTACGGATGCAGGACCTGGTGAAGGACGGCAAGATTTACCTGAGCCTGAGCGACGCCCTGACGCTGGCGCTCGAAAACAACTATGACCTGGCGATTGCACGGTACAACCTGGACATCGCCGATACGGATATTCTTCGCGCGCGGGCTGGCGCAGTGCTGCTGGGCGCGCCCTCGGCGATCGTGACGAATACTCTGGGTGGACCTTCGCAGACTTTGACGGCGACAGGCGGCGGGCCTGGTGGCAGCGCGGCCAGCGCCGCAACGGGCTTCCTGGGCATTTCGCAGTCTGCCGATGGTGCCGGCCCGCTGCCGGAGGCGAACATTGATCCGAACGTGACCGGAACGGTGCAGTTGGAGCGCGCCAATCAGCCGCAATCGAACACGCTGTTCTCGGGGGGCAAGTCGTCGCTGAATACAAATACCGATCAGTACAACTTCACCTACAATCAGGGGTTCTATACGGGCACACAGCTTCAGGTGGGGCTGACCAACTCTCGGGTAACCTCAGACAACCCGTTCTTCAACTACAGCCCGCTGCTGACGTCGGTATTCAAGGCGGAGCTGACCCAACACCTGTTACAGGGCGCGGGGATATGGGTGAATCGTCGCCTGATCCAGGAGGCGGTCTATGATCGTCGTCTATCGGACTCCGGCTTCCGCCAGCAGGTTCTGTATACCGTCAACCAGGTGGAGAACATTTATTGGGCAGTGGTGGGCGCGTACGAAGACCTCCAGTCCAAAGAAGATGCACTGCAACAGAGCAGCAAGGTAGCCTCGGATGACCGGAAGCAGCTTGAGATCGGCACCATGGCACCGCTGGACGTGGTGACGGCGGATTCCGCCGTGGCGACCGACAAGCAGGCGCTGATTACGGCACAAAGCAATCTCGAGTACCAGCAGTTGATCCTGAAGCAGGCCATTGCACGCAACCTCAACGACGCGGCGTTGACCGCAGCTCCGATTATTCCCACCGACCGGGTAAATCTGGATCCGCTGCCGGAAGAAAACCAGAGCGTGGACGATCTGGTACAGGTGGCGTTCAAGCAGCGTCCGGAGCTGGAACAGGCGGTCCTGTCGCTGAAAAAAGATCAGATATCGATTCGAGGCGCGCGCAACGGTCTGCTGCCGACCGTGGATGCCTTTGCCTTCTACGGATCGAGCGCGCTTGGCGGCTCACAAAGCACCGGTTGCAGTGGATTCACGGGGCAGCCCTGCCCTCCGGGTCTCTATCCTACGGTCAGTTACGGAACCGTATTCCAGAACCTCTTCAACAGCTCCGCTTCCGACAAGGGAGCAGGCTTCAACGTAATCATTCCGCTGGGCAATCGCGTTGCGCAGTCGTTGCAGAGTCGGGCACAGCTCGAGTATCGTCAGGCGCAGCTTCGCCTGGAGCAGTTGTACATCCAGATTCGAATGCAGATCGTCAACCAGAAATACGCGCTGGTGAATGATCGCGCCGCCGTGCAGGCTGCGGATGCCGCGCAGGTCTTCAATGCGCAGAGCCTGGACGCGGAGCAGAAGAAGCTGAAGCTGGGCGCTTCGACGACGGCACTGGTGTTGCAGCAGGTGCGCAATCTGGCGACCGCAGAGGATAACCTGACGGATGCGCGGGTGGTTTACGCACGGGATCGCGCCGAGCTTTTCCAGTTGATGGCCACAACCATGCAGCACTACGGGATCAACATGGAAGACGCGACCACCGGAACAGTGAACGCGCAGCCTGTGGTTCCCGGCCTGGAACAAGCCAAGCCAAGCAAGGAGCCGAATCTGCCCGCTCCTGGCATGCGATGAGCGCAATGCGATAGACATGAAAATGCCCGCAGGCCATCTGGCTTGCGGGCATTTTCGTTGTTTGCCAATCTTCTGCCAGGTTTATCTCTCCGCGACAAAATCGAGCAGGTCAAAGAACTCGGGAAAGCTGATGGCCGCCGACTCCGCTCCCTGAATGAGCGTGTCGCCGGTCGCGCGCAGTGCGGTCACGCTGAAGGCCATGGCGATGCGATGGTCGCCGCCCGAATCGATGGTTGCCCCGTGCAGTTGCTGGCCACCCGGAACGTCCATGCCGTCCTCGTGTTCGGTGACCTCAGCACCCATGGCGCGAAGATTGCGAACCGTGAGCGCGATGCGGTCCGACTCCTTGACGCGCAGCTCCTTTGCGTCGCGGATGCGGATGCCGCCGCGCGACCAGGGTGCGATGGCGGCGAGCACGGGTAGCTCGTCGATGAGTTGCGCGGCGAGCGAGCCTGAGATTTCCGTGCCGCCAAGGCCGTTTTCGGGCGCGGTGACCTGGACTGTGCCCACCAGCTCGGCGTGCTTTTCTTCGAGATTGAGTACGGCAATCCGAACGCCGAGCGCGGTCAGCGCATCGAGCAGCGTGGCGCGCGTGGGATTGAGTCCGAGCCCCTCGAGCAGTAGCTGCGAGCCGGGAAACAGGGCCGCAGCGCAGAGGAAAAACGCCGCCGAAGAGATGTCGCCAGGAACGGCGGCGTCGATGGCCTTGAGGGTCTGAGCGCCAGTCTCAGTGCCCGTCTGGGAGCCGGTGATCGAGACCGCGTTGAGGCCAGCGTCGAGATTGCGTTCGAGCCGGGCACCAAAGGCGCGCAGGGCCAGTTCGCTGTGGTCGCGGGTACGGATGGCCTCGCGTACCGTCGTCACTCCGGGGGTTTGCAGGCCCGCGAGCAGAATGCAGGTCTTCACCTGGGCACTGGGAACCGGCGTGGTAAAGTCGATGGGTTTGAGTGGCCCGCCGTGAATCGTAATCGGCGCGTGGCCTTCGGTGAGGCTGATCCGTGCGCCCATGGCTTCGAGCGGCCTGCGGATGCGCTCCATGGGCCGGCGCGAAAGGGAGGCGTCGCCCACCAGCGTAAACTCGCCGGATTGGGCGGCGAGCAGGCCAGAGAGCATGCGCATGGTCGAGCCGGAGTTACCGCAGTCCAGCGGCGCGCCCGGCTGGCCGACGTGACCACCGATGCCGGTAATTTCAACTAGGCCGTCGCCCTTGCGCTCGACGCTCGCTCCAAGCTGGGTCATGCAGGCCAGCGTCGATGCGCAGTCCGCTCCGGTAGAAAAGTTGGAGAAACGCGAAACACCCTCGGCAAAAGCGGCCAGCATGCCATAGCGGTGGCTGATGGACTTGTCACCAGGCAGGCGCAGCGAGCCAAAGATGTTTCGAGCGGGACGGATCAGTCGTTCTTCTGTAGCGGTGTGCACGGCAACTCCGAGAGTGAATTCTCTCCAGTTTAACGAATCTTATTCCTCTGCTCGTGAAGGTTGCGGTTCCCTGGTTCGGAAGCTGAGTTTCTTGCTGGGGTTGACGTAGTCAGGGTCCGTAGCCAGCAACGGGAGTGCTTTGACACACCAGCGCCAAGTTGTTAGCCTCATAAGAGTGCGTAAACCGGTTCCGGTCAACGCCCGCGTCCCCGTCGTCTAGCCCGGCCCAGGACACCGCCCTTTCACGGCGATAACACGGGTTCAAATCCCGTCGGGGACGCCAA
>JAJZFR010000191.1 GCA_021805265.1 Acidobacteriota bacterium
TGCTCAGAGGGCAGCGGGAGCGCGTTCGAGACAAGCTGGACGGCGATGGCTCCCCCGGCGTTGTTGCTGCCCCAGGTGTTGTGGGACCACCAGCCGTGCAGGAGCGCGTACACGGCGACAGCCGCCGCCAGCAATCCGTGGGCCAGCACGGCCTCGAGCATCGGCAGTTTGAGCGATTCGCCGGCGAGGTGGTGGGACGGACTGGTGTCGGGCGGCCTGGTCATGTCGTGGTCATGTCGTGCTCATTGCCTGTTCATTGCCTGTTCAGGGGTTGGTTCCGGTCTGGCTGCCGGTCTGGGTGCTGGTTTTGCCGTCGAGCGGCTGGGTGACGATGCTGATGTTGGTAATGCCGGCCTGTTTCACAGCGTCCATGACCGAGGCGAAGGCGCCGAAGGGAACGCGCTCATCGGCGCGGAGATAGATGACCTGGTGGGCTGGGTCAGTGCCGGGCTGATGGAGTTTTTCTGCCAGGTCGTGGATGTTGATGGGCTGATCGCCGAGGTAGACCTGCTGGTCGCGGGCCACGGTGACGACGAGGCGCTGCTCGGTGATCTCCCGGACGGTGCGGGTTTTGGGCACCGAGACCTCGATGCCGGATTGCAGCACCGGCGCGGTGAGCATGAAGATCACCAACAGCACCAGCACCACATCGACCAGCGGGGTGATGTTGATCTCGGCCATTGAAGTCTGGGTTCGCCCGTTGCTGGCGGTGAAGGCCATGGCTAAACCTCCCGCTCGGGGAATCGCTGCTCGGCGGGGCGCGCCGGAACCGGATTGGCCGGATTGCGTTGGGGAATCTCTTCCAGAGAGTTGAGCAGCTCGCGGGCAAAGTCATCGACGCCCGAGGCGAAGACGCGCAGCCGAGCGGTGAACTGGTTGTAGGCGATGCCCGCAGGCACGGCGACAAAGATGCCCGCAGCGGTGGTGATGAGCGCCTCGGAGATGCCCGGAGCGACGGCGCGCAGGGTGGCTGTGCCCGCAGTGCCGAGGCCGTGGAAGGCATCGACCACGCCCATGACGGTTCCGAAGAGGCCGATGAAGGTGCTGGTCGAGGCGATGGTCGCGAGCCAGGTGAGGCGCAGCTCGAGGCGCGAGAGCGCTTCGCTGCAGGCGGTCTGGGCGGCGCGCTCGAGCGGGGTAATGTTGCGCGGAGGTCCGTAGCCACCGGTCTGCCGCTTGTAGACCTCATAGACCTCGTCAAAGACCAGGGCCAGCGGGCTGGGCTGGTAGTCGGCGGTGGTTGAGGCAATCTCCTGCAGGCGGGTGGCCTTGCGGAAGATGCGCAGAAAACGGCGGCTCTGTTTGGTGGCCCTGGAGAACGCGCTCATCTTGGAGAAGATCAGCGTCCAGGAGTAGAGGCTGGCCACGGCCAGCACCACCAGCACGGCAATGGCCACCCCCCCGCTGTTCGAGAGCATCTCGATCAGCGCGTTCGAGCTGGCTGTGGGCGCGGCGGTTGGCCCAAGTCCGGGCACCGCAGCGGGCGCGTCTGTTTGCATCAGGAGAAGCAGGGTCGCGGCGAAAATGGGCATATACCTCTCCTCTGAAGCTAGCAGAGAAGGGAAACGGATTCCAAGTTGCGAGTGGGTTGCCGGGTGGTTGCAAAGTGGGTTCCTGCCGGGAACCTGGCCACTCCAACCGCATCGGCGAGAATTATCTGTGAGAATAATGTCACCATGCTTCTGGAACTGCGCGCCGAGAACTACGCCGTCATCGATCACGCGATCGCCGAGTTCGGTCCGGGGCTGAACCTGTTGACCGGCGAGACTGGCGCGGGCAAATCCATCCTGGTGGATGCGCTGGCGCTGCTGATGGGCGGCAAGGCGTCGTCCGAGGTGGTGCGTCACGGCGCGGAAAAGGCCGTCGTCGCGTGCGTTTTTGAATCGACGCCGGGGGCCGAAGCGGTGCTCGAAGCGAATGGGATTGACCCTGGCGGCGTGGAGATCATTCTCCGGCGCGAGGTTCTGCTGGCGGGCAAAGGGCGCGTCTTCGTCAACAACCAGCCCGCGACCGTGGCCGTGCTGAAACAGTTGGCTCCGGAGCTGGCCCTGGTGCATGCCCAGAGCGAGACACTGGGCAGCTTCGATCAGGCGCAGCAGCGGACGCTGCTGGATCGGTTTGCTTCCATCGCGACGGCTGAAGTTGCGGCGGCTTACGCGCGCTGGAAACAGGCGGCGGAAAAGCTGGCTGCGCTCGAGCAGGGCGAGCAGGAACGGCTGCGCATGGCGGACCTGTGGAGCTATCAGCATCGCGAGATATGCGATGCGCAGCTTCGCGCCGACGAAGACATCGAGCTCGAGGCGGAGAAGCGCCGACTGGCCAATGCCGAGAAGCTCTACGCGGCGGCCATGGGCGCATTCGACCAGCTCTACGAGGGCAGCGCATCGGCCGAGGCGGCGCTCGGAGCGGCGCTGCGCAATGTCGAGGAGCTGGCGCGCTTCGACGCGCGTTTTGCCGACGCAGTCCAGCAGTTGATCTCTGCGCGCGCGATTGTGGACGACGTGGCCGAGAGGGTGCGTGATTACGGCGGCGGGGTGCAGGCTTCGCCCGAGCGGCTGGCCGAGATTGAAGATCGCCTGGCCGCGCTCGACCGGCTCAAGCGCAAGTACGGAGCGACGGTGGCTGAGGTGATGGCCTTTGGCGAAGTGGTGGCCGCGCGGCTGGCTGAGGTCGAGGATCGCGAGTCGATTCTCAAGCAGTGGAAGCAGGAACTCGCTCAGGCGCGGGCCGGGTATGCCGCCGCTGCGGAGTCAGTCAGCCGGGCGCGCCAGGCGGCGGCGGCCAGGCTGGCCACGCTCGCCGAAAAACAGATCAACGAGCTGGCTATGAAGGCGCGATTCGCGGTCGCGGCAACGCCGCGTGCGGAGGAGGCGAATTGGGCCGCGCATGGCTGGGACGCCGTCGAGTATCGCATTGCGACCAATGTCGGCGAGCCGCTCAAGGCGCTCGATGAGATTGCCTCCGGCGGCGAGATGAGCCGGGTGATGCTGGCGCTCAAAGTGACCGTGGAAGAGGGCGCGGACAAGCGCAAATCCTCCGAAACGGCAGCGCCCCGGACGCTGGTCTTCGACGAGATCGACATCGGCATCGGCGGTCGCGCAGCCGAGGCCGTGGGTCAGAAGCTGAAGGCGCTCAGCCGCGCTCAACAGGTGCTTTGCGTCACCCACCTGCCACAGATCGCCGCCTTCGCCGACCAGCACTTCCTGATCGAAAAACAGGAGGTCGAGGGGCGCACGAAGACCCAGGTGCGCCTGCTCGATGATGCAAGCCGCGTCCAGGAGGTAGCCCGCATGTTGAGCGGCGCGGTGGTCACCCGTGCCAGCGAGCTGCACGCCGGCCAGATGATCGCCGCCAGCCGCTGACGGCGCTTCAGTTGTCGGAAATACGTTCCATTGCACTGAGCGGAGCAGGCTCGATCAGGGGCGCAAACCGCGCGCCGAGAAAGAGCAGCAGCGCGGAAACGATCAGCGTAACCAGCGTGGCGCCCAGGCCCACGCGCAGGTTGGCGCGGTCAGAGATGGCGCCGATGATCTGCGGCGAAAACGTATCGCCGAGCAGGTGAATGAGGAAGAGGTTGAGGCCGATTGCGCTCGATCGAACCACTGCGGAGACGGAGTTGCAGATGGCCGCGTTGAGCGGGCCGGTATTGAGGAAGAGGCAGAACTCGGCCACGAAGAGCGCCGCGAGCGACCACCTCGGAGGCCCGAAGAAGACCATCGCGGCAAAGGGCAGCGTGAGCAGCATGCTCCAGGCCGAGAGCAGATAAAGCGCGCGATGGTTCGAGCGCAGCCAGCGCTGGGCCAGCCACCCGCCGATCCAGGTTCCGGCCAGTCCATCGACCACGGTGATCCCGCCCAGCACGGTTCCGGCCTCCGCCACGCTCATGCCCGCGAAGCGATGGAGAAAGGTGGGCATCCAGGCCGAGATGCCGCCGAGGGTAAAGACCATCATGGCCATGCCCAGCGTCGAGTAGAGGTAGGCGGGATTCCTGAGCAGGTTCAGAAATCCCTTCATGGACCATCTCCGCTCGGAGGCCATCGTCTGCTCGCTGGCTCCGCGTTCCGGCTCCGCGCCCCACAGCGCGTAGCCCGCAGCCAGCATCAGGCCAGGGATCGCGCCCACAAAAAACGGCATGCGCCAGCCGTAGCGGCCGCCCAGTTGGCCGCCAATCAGGTAGCCGAGCGCCGCGCCGACGGGAATGGCGAGATAGAAGATCGAGAGAATGCGATTGCGCTCGCGCGCGGGAAAGAAATCCGAAAGGACCGCCGGAGCGAAGATGCCAAAGGTAGCCTCGCCCACGCCGACCAGCGCGTGGCGCAGGTAGAGCGACCAGTAGTCGTGTACCCAGAAGGTAAACAGCGTAGCCAGGCTCCACAGCACGGCCCCGCCGACGATCAGCGGCTTGCGGCGAAAGCGGTCGCCCAGCCAGCCAGTGAGCGGCGCGGTGAACATGTAGGCCAGAAACAGCGCGGTGGTCAGCGCGCCCACGCTCTGGTCGTCCACGTGAAATTCCCGCTGGATCAACGCCTGTGTGCCGGGCAGCAGGTAGCGGTCCAGATAGTTCAGCAGGTTCAGCCCGATCAGCAGTAGCAGGGTAACGAGAACGGGACGCGGGATGTGCTCTGCCGATGGAGCGCGGGCCATGCGAAATACCTCGCACCGTGAAATGTATCAGAAGCGGAAACGCAGACTGACCGGAAGCGGAAACGCAGGCTGACCGGACTCGCTGAATGCGCTAAACCAGCGGCCGTGGCCAGCGCGCTTCGACGATGGTCGAGATGCCGCCACGCGGGCGGAAATCTCCGCGCACCACGGCCCACACCGGGTCGCAGGCCTTCACCATATCGATCAGCACCTGGTTGACGATGTTTTCCTGAAAGATGCCGAGGTTGCGGTAACAGAACAGATATTCCTTGAGGCTCTTGAGCTCGAGGCAGCGCTCTCGCGGCATGTATCGCATGGTCAGTACGCCAAAATCCGGCAGGCCGGTTTTGGGGCAGACGGAGGTGAACTCGGGATCATCGACGACGATCTCGTAAGCGGGGAACTGGTTGCTCCAGGTTTCGATCGCGGGGAAGGCAAAATCGAGGCCGGCCTTGGCATGTTCGTCGGTATAGCGTGGTTCAAGGGCCATGAATTCATTGTAGCCGGAAGCCGGCGTGGCGAAAAACCGCTTCGATGCGCGAAATTCATTCAACGGATTTTCATGCGAAGGATTTTCCGGCAGTCCCTGAACCCAAATCATGCAGTGACGCGTCCTATATACTGGGTTTTTGTCCGGGGTTTACGGGCCGCGATCTCGCACTTCCCGTTCAGCTCAGAAAAGATCGAGAAGGCATGGCAGAGGAACCGAAGCAGGTTATACGATACTGGCTGTGGGCCGGTATCGCGGTCGTTCTGGTAGTGGTTTTTCTGCTTTCCAGACGGTTTACCGAGGATCGCATCCCGGTGCGCGCCGCGACCGCTACACGAAGCACGCTGCTCAGCACGGTGCCCACGAATGGCCTCGTGGAGCCGACGAAGAACTACGAGTTCTACAGCCCGCTGGCGACCTCGGTAAAAGTCATTTCCGTGCATCAGGGGGACGAGGTGAAGGCCGGTCAGTTGCTGATGCAACTGGACGACGTGAATGCCCGCTCGCACGTGGCCGCAGCGGAGAGTGGATTGCGCCTTGCGCAGTCCAGCCTGGAGGCGTTGCGCGAGGGCGGCGCAACGGCGGATCGCCAGACGCTCAGCTCGAATCTTCGTCGCGCGCAACTCGACCTGACCCAGGCAAAGCAGGAGTTGAAGGCGCTCGAGATGCTTGAGGCATCCGGAGCTGCCTCGGCGAGCGAGGTTGCCTCCAGCCGACAGCGCGAACTGCTGGCCGAGGAAACGGTCCAGACCCTCGAAGAGCGGCAGCGTGTGCGCTACTCGCCCACCGAGATGGCCCGCGTCCAGGCCGCAGTGAACGAGGCGCAGACCTCGCTCGATGCCGCTCGCGCCGTGCTTGCCCACACTACGATTACTGCGCCCGTCGCGGGCACGGTGTATTCGATCAGCGTCGGCCAATCCGACTTTGTCGAGGAAGGCAAGCTGCTGTTGCAGATGGCCGACCTGAAACATGTGCGCGTACGTGCCTACTTCGACGAGCCGGAGATCGGTCGTCTGGCGGTCGGGCAGAAGATTCGCATTGTCTGGGATGCCGAGCCGGGCCGCGAGTGGCACGGGCATATCGCGCAGGTGCCATCGACCATCGTCAGTTACGGCACACGCAACGTCGGCGAGGTGCTGGTGGCGATTGACGACACGGAGGACGGCCTGCTGCCCGATACCCACGTGACCGTGACCGTGACCACTTCCAGCCAGCCCAACGTGCTGACCGTTCCGCGCGAGGCGCTGCATAGCGAAAGCGGCAAGCCCTACGTGTACCGCATCCTCGATGGCAAGCTCGTTCACACCGCAGTCACGACTGGCACCATCAACCTCACCCAGGTCGAGATCGTATCCGGATTGCGGGATGGCGACGAGGTTGCCACCGGTTCTCAGAACGGCATGCCTCTCGAAGATGCGGTTCCGGTGAAGGTTGTGCGGTGATTGTTCTGCGATGGTCGTGTCGGCGGTCAGAGGTGAGCCGGAATCAGTCCAGGTGCCGTTTCCTGGGGATTGCCGGCGGTTTGCCGGCGTTGGTTTTCTTCTCGACTTTCTGTTTGGCTCAGGGGACGCTGGCCGGGGCCAATGCAGCGTTGCAGGCGGGCCGGGCCGATGAGGCGCGCGGTGTGCTGGAGGCGATAGTGAAGGCGGAGCCGGCGAATGCGGAAGCCTGGAACCTGCTGGGGCGGCTCGAGTTCACGCTCGGGCACTGGGACCCGGCCGGGAACGATTGCCAGCGGGCCGTCGGCCTGAAGCCGGACCGTGCCACGTATCATCTGTGGCTGGCGCGGGCGCTGGGCGAGCGCGCCGGACATGCGTCGTTCCTGAACGCATTCACTCTGGCTCGGCGTACGCGGGAAGAGTTTCAGGCAGCAGTGCGCATCGAGCCGAGGAACGCTGAGATGTTGACCGACCTGGCGGAGTTTGATCGCGAAGCACCCTCGGTCGTGGGCGGCGGGCTGGACAAAGCGGAGGGAATCGCGCGCCAACTGGACCAGATCGATCCTCCGCGGGCGCACGATCTGCGCGGCGAGATGGCCGCGAAGGAACACGATCCGGCGCGCGCCGAAGAGGATTTCAAGGCGGCGTTTCAAGGGGCGCAGCATCCCGCGTTTCAATGGATCGCGCTGGCCCGGTTTTATCTCCATCAGCAGCGCTGGAGCGAGATGGAAGATGCCCTGAACCACGCCGCCACGGCTGCGCAACACGATCCCCGCGCGACGATTACCCTCTACGACGGAGCCTCGCTGCTGGCCCGCGCCAATCACGACCTTCCCTTGTCGATCCGCTGGATGGAGATGTACGTCGCATCCTCGGACAAGACCGAAGAAGGGCCGGCCTTTGAAGCGCTGACGCGGCTCTCTCGCTGGTACCATCAGAGCGGAAATCAGGCTGCTGCGGAGCGGGATCGCGCCGC
>JAJZFR010000233.1 GCA_021805265.1 Acidobacteriota bacterium
GGGGGGGTGGGGGGGAGGGTTGCGTTGGCGGTGACGCGGTTGCGTTGGCGGGAGATGGCTGTGGCCTGTAGGAGTTGCTGAAGGGTGCGATTGGCGGGGGTGGGGTTGAGGTTGGCGGTGGCTCCTCGGGCCAGGGTCAGGAGGAGGTTGAGGCTGTCGGCCTGGCTCTGAGCAATGGTGGGTGTGGTGGCGATCTCGATGACGCGGAGCTTGAGCGAGCCGGCCCAGCGGAGGCTGGCGAGGAAGGTGGTGTCTGGTTCGAGGGGGAGTGCGAGGCCGAAGACGTGGATGGCACCGCTTTCAGTGAATGGGAGGCCGATCTGGCCCATGGCCCAGGCGACGGAGAGGAGCGGAATCTCAGAGTATCGCTGGGCGAGGAGGGTGGAGCCGGCGAAGGGCAGGGCGGCGGTGCGGCGGCGGTCGAGGATGGAGTGAATCTGCTCGGGGGTGGGGGTGTTGGAGGTGGCGATGGTGTCGTAGCCGATTTGAGCGATGCGTACGGGTCGGCCCTGGCTGGTCAGGGTGTAGATGGTGTGACCGGCGTAGGATTCGCGGGCTGCGGCGTGAGCATCGAGCCAGGCGGCGATGCGTCGTCCGTCGAGCCTGCCGACGAGGACCATGGAGTAGGCGACGGGGCCGTTGGGTCCGTCGGGGTTGGGCATGCGATGGAGAGCGATGGCGGCCTGGTCGAGGTCGCGCTCCCAATCAAAGCCGGTCGAGTCGAGGAACTGCTGGTATTCGGGCGCGCGGAGGACGGGCTTGAGCCTGGGGCGAAGGATGGCGCGGAGAGGCTGGAGGTTGATGTAGAAGATGCCGTCGGACTCCGGGAGCAGGCGGGCCGCCTCGGGCGGAGCCTTGAAGCGCAGAAAGACGGCGAGAGCAATGAGCGCGAGGACGGCGACGACGATCCAGAGCATTCTGCGAGTGCGACGGAGCATGAGGAATCCCCAGAAGATACAGTATCACCGGGGGTTGGGGCTTGAGGTTTGTGAAGCTGGCTGATTTTCAATCGAGGTGAGGAAATGGCGAGACGTTGTGGGCGGAGGGCAGGATGAGGTATGCTCCTGTCAGTATTTGAGGGGAGAAGATGTGTGACGAAATCGAATGAGCTGCTTCAGGGGACGGTGGATTTACTGATCCTGAAGGTATTGAGCGCGGGGCCGATGCATGGGTGGGCAATTGCGCAGCGGATACACCAGCTTTCTGAGGATGTGTTGCGGGTGAACCAGAGCGCGCTGTATCCGGCGCTGCATCGGCTGGAACATCAGGCGTGGATTGAGGCGGATTGGGGCGAGTCAGAAAACAACCGGCGAGCGAAATACTATTCGCTGACCAAGGCGGGTCGGGGGCGGCTGAAGGCGGAAGAACAGAGCTGGGCCAGGCTGTCCAGTGCGGTACAGGTGGTATTGAACTCGATTTGAGTGAGGTGTGTATGCGTGCCATTCGCAGTCTGCTGCGGCGTTTCCAATCCGTGATGGAGAAAGAGCGGAGCAATGTCGAGCTCGGCGAAGAGCTGAGGTTCCATGTTGAGCGCGAGACGGCAGAAAATATTGCCCGCGGGATGCCCTGCGAGCAGGCTGAGGCCGCGGCGTGGGCGAGTTTTGGCAGCGTGAGCAGGGCGACGGAAGAGTGTTATGAGTCGCGCGGGGTGGGGTGGATCGAGGACCTGGTGAGTGATCTTCGCTACGGGCTTCGGACGCTGCGGAAGGAACGTACGTTTACGCTGGCAACCGTTCTTACGCTGGCGCTGGGGATTGGCGCTTGCACGGCGATCTTCAGCGTGGTGAATGCGGTGCTGCTGCGGTCGCTGCCGTATGAGCATCCGGAGAGTCTGGTGTATCTTTTTACGCCGAATCCAGTGTGGAAGCTCCCTGCCGAGGTGTTTGGGCCGAGCGCTGCGGACTACTTCGATTTGAAGAAGCAGAGCAAGTCGTTCGCGGATATGACGTTGTTTACCCAGACGACGTATAACCTGGCGGAAAACGGGGGAGTGGAGCGGGTGGGCGCGGCGCGAGTGGATGGTGATTTTTTCGGTACGCTGGGGGCGGTTGCGGAGGTTGGCCGCAGCCTGGAGGATCGGGACGAGCAGCCGGGAGGCGAACCGGTTGCGGTGATCGGCCATGGTCTGTGGCAGAGGCTGCTGGGCGGACGAGCCGATGTGGTGGGGAGTGTGGTGCGGCTGGATGGCAGGCCGTATCGGGTGGTGGGCGTGATGCCGGCGGAGTTTGGCTATCCGCACAAGAGCGACCTGGACTACGGGAACGGGGATGTGGTAACGACGGATGTCTGGGTGCCTCTGTCACTGACGGGTGAACAGAAGGCGGAGCGGGAAATCTCGAACGGGTATGCGGTGGCGCGGCTGAAACCGGGGGTGAATGTGCGGGAGGCTCAGGCGGAGATGGGCGCGATCATGTCGCATCTGAACCTGTTGCATAGCGCGGACAGTCGCGGGTCAGGGGAGTTTGTTGGGTTTGTGAAGCCTTTCGAGGCGAGCGCGCTTGGGCCGGCGCGGCCTTTGATGTGGCTGCTGATGGGGGCGGTCGGTTTTGTGTTGCTGATTGCCTGCGGGAATGCGGCGAACCTGCTGCTGGCGCGGGCTGCGGCCAGGACGCATGAATTGGGGGTGCGGGCGACGCTGGGAGCAGGACGAGGGCGGTTGGTGCGGCAGATGATGACGGAGTCCCTGCTGTTGAGCGCGGCGGCGGGGGTGGTGGGAGCGGGGGTGGCGTGGGTGTTTCTGCACGCGCTGCTGCGACTCAATCCGGGGGATATTCCGCGGATGGGGGATGCGCGGCTGGACCTGAGAGGGATGGTTTTTGTGGTGCTGGTGACGGTGGGAACGAGCTTGGTTTTCGGGGTGTTGCCTTCGCTTTCTGCGACGCGAATCAACCTGGCGGAGTTTATGAAGAGTAGCGGGATGCGCGGCGTTACTGGCGACCGGAGGCGGGTGAGACGTGGGCTGGCGGTGAGCCAGATCGCGCTGCTGGTGGTGTTGCTGACGGGGACAGGACTTTTGTTGAGGAGCTATGCGAATGTGCTGGCTGCGCCGACGGGTTTTTCGTTGACCACTGTGACGGCGAGCGTGGAACTCAGCCCGCAGTACGGCACTGCACACGAGAGGCGCGCTGTGTTCCAGCGCCTGATGGAGCGGCTGCGGTCCTCGCCCGGCGTGAAGGCAGTCGGGGTGGTGAACCAGTTGCCGCTGAGCGACTCGGAGAGCCTCTCGACAATCTGGGTTGAAGGCTATGCGAACGAGAAGCAGCAGATTGTGGAGGAGCGCGGGATTACACCGGGGTATCTTGCGGCTATGCAGACGCCGCTGGTCGAAGGGCGGGATTTCACGGAGGGCGACGACTCGGGGCATGGAGCGGTGGCGATCGTGAACGAGGCATTTGCCAGGCGATATTTTGCAGGGCGGGACGCAGTTGACCAGCGAATACGAAGCGGCCCCGGCAGCCCGTGGGTTGTAGTGGTCGGAGTGGCGAAGGATGTTCGGTACGAGGCGCTGGAGACGGCAGCCATTCCACTGATGTATCGACCGTTTATGCAGATGGAATCGAACGAATCCTGGATCGTGAGCGGGTATGTCGCGGTGCGCTCGACGCTTCCGGCAGCTACGGCGGTGGGGGAGATACGTGAGGCGATGAAGGGGATCGACCCGACGCTTGCTATCGGGGATGTGGAGACGATGGGGGAGCTGGTTTCGCAGGTTACGGCGCGGAGGCGGTTTCAGACGGTGCTGCTGACTGTCTTCTCGGTTGCCGCGATGCTGCTGGCGATGGTGGGGGTGTATGGGTTGCTGGCTTACTCGGTGAGGCAGCGGATGGGGGAGATCGGGATTCGGATGGCTCTGGGGTCGTCGCGGAGTGGAGTGGCGCGGCTGATCGTGGTGGAAGGACTGACAATGCTGGGGCTGGGAGTGGGAATTGGAGTTGCAGCGGCGCTGCTCTGTACGCGGCTGATGGCGAGTTTTTTGTATGGGGTTGCGGCAGTGGATCCGGTTACGTTTGCGGTGGTGCCGATGGCGCTGCTGATGGCTACGCTGGCGGCTTGCGTGATTCCGAGCTTGCGGGCTGCGGCCGTGGATCCGATGACGGCCCTGCGCCACGAATGAAGCGAAAGTAGCGGGGATTGGGGGCTGAGGCAGGAGAATGTGTACGGTGAGAGTGCTGATTCCGGGGTGAGTTGTTGCGGAGTAAAGCGATTGATGTAAACTTTTGTGGCGAGATTGGAGAGACTTATGGATGGATTGAAATCGACTTTTGCCGGATCGGTCGCGCTGCTTGGTGTGGCTGTGTTTTGTATGACTGCAACATCGGAGGCACCGACGGCGCGCATGGTCCTGGACAACGGGATGAAGGTGACGGGGCTGGCGGGGGCTGACGCGCCGGGGTATCACCTGAAGGCGGATTACAAGCTGTTTGACGTGAGGAGCGGGACGGAGACGGAGAGCGGGACGCTGGAGGTGTGGAGCTCCGGGCCGGGAGTGTGGCACCGCGTGTACACGGAGAAGAAGCTGAGCGCGAGCGAGTGGAGCACGTCCGCGACGGAGCAGGTGGTGCTGAAGGGCACGAAGATGAACCTGAACGCGCTGAATTCAGAGGTGGCGACGCCGCTGCTGGACCCGTTGAGCCTGGCGGGGAAGTACAAGCCGGGACTTGCGCTGACGGGGCAGGCGGGGACGTTTGACGGGCTGGTGCTGAACTGCGTGACGGTGGCGGATGCGTCGCTGGAGGCCGGAGCGCTCAGCCCGGATGTGCTGTTTCCGCGGTACTGCTTTGACGCGAAGGACGGGACGCTGCGGTATACGACGACCTCGACGGTGCTGACGGCGTACACGGCGTTCAAGGCAGTGGGGTCGCGGCAGGTGGCGACGAAGGTGGAAGTGAAGCCGTATAACCGGCTGGGCACGGAGATCGACGTGACGCTGGTGGAACCACTGGGGGCGGCGGATCAGGGGCAGGTGAAACCCGCCGGGAAGACAGTAGCGTTCCCGATGGCGCACCAGCCGAGCGACCCTCCGCTGGTGCTGGCGCACGTGGTGGAGTGCGAGTATCCGATGATGGCGCGGAACAAGCAGGAGTATGGAACGGTGATGGTACCGGTGGTGATTGAGAAGGACGGAAAGGTGAAGAGCAATGGCGGGCCGATGGGACCGCCGGACCTGGCGCAGGCGACCGGCGATTGCGTGACCAACTACCGGTTTGAGCCGTACAAGGTGAACGGGCAGGCGGTGGAGGTCTCGGACACCATTCTGTACAACTTTGACGGGAAGCCGTACCAGGGGTTGAACGGGACGGTGACGATTGCCTCGCAGGCACCGGCGAAGAAGTAGCAGGACGAGCCGTTGATTCCCCGTGGGAATGACGGAGAGACGGGCAACAGTAAAACAGCAAAATAGCAAAATGGCAGGGGGGCAACGAGGCGCGGGCTTCGTTGCCCTCTTTTATTTTGCTGTTTTTGCGGCGGTGGTTGTGGTTCAGCGGTGGTTGAAGCGGGCGGCCAGGAATTGGCGGAACTGGAGTGCGAGGCCTTGCGGTTCCGGGCTGGCGAGGGAGATTGAGGCGAATTCGCGGGAGAGGGCGAGGTCGCGGACGGGGACGATCTGGAACTGCTTGCCGAGGCGCAGATCGCGGGCGATGGCCCAACGGGAGACGAAGCCGACACCGAGGCCGGCTTCGACGGCAGATTTGATGGCTTCCACGGAGTCGAGTTCCATGGCGATGTGGAGGGATTTGGTTTTGATGCCGGAGCGAGCGAGTGCCAGTTCGAGGACGCGACGGGAGCCGGAGCCTTGTTCTCGCATGAGGAGCGGAGAGGTGGTGAGTTCCGTGGCGTCGATGTCAGGGCGGCCGGCCCAGTCGTGAGCGGCGGAGACGATGAGGACGAGTTCGTCGCGGAGAAATGGCTTGCAGTTGACCTCGCGGCTGCGTGCCGGACCTTCAATGAGTCCTAGATCGACGTTGCGGTCGAGGAGGGCCTGGACGATGCGCTGGGTGTTTCCGGTGACGACGGAGAAATGGACGCTTGGGTGGTCGCGGAGAAAGTCGCGCAGGATTGCGGGCAACAGGTACTGGGAGATGGTGGTGGAGACGCCGAGGGCAAGCTGACCCGTGTGCTGGCCGAGGAGAGAGGCGATCTCTCGTTCTGCCTGGAGGATCAGGTCGTGGGATTGATGGGCGCGCTGGAGCAGGACGCAGCCCGCAGGCGTGAGGGTGACGTGGGAGCCGGAGCGATCAAAGAGCTGGACGGAGAGGTCGTCTTCGAGAGCTTTGATCTGGAAGGTGATGGCGGGCTGGGTGAGGAAGAGTTCCTCGGCAGCCTTGCGGAAGCTGAGGTGCTGTGCGACGGCGCGGAAGACCGTGAGGCGGAAGTTTTCAAGGGTGGGCATGGGGGTTGGGCGTCAGGTTTGTGGTGCAGCCTGGGGAGTGTGGAGGTGAATATCGATCTGAGGCGGAGAGGCGAGGGTGTTGTGGACGACGCACTGATGGACGGAGCGGGTAAGGGCCAGGCGTTGATCTTCGGTAAGCGGGACGGGGCAGTTGACAACAATCTGGAAGTTGCCGAGGCGCGCCGGGGGTTTGAGTTTTTCGGCGGTGACGGTGACTTCCAGGCCGGAGGGGTGGGAGGAGATGAGGTTGCGGGTGGTGAGGTACTGCGCGGCGTAGAAAGCGGCACAGGAGCCGAGCGAGGCGAGGAGCAGCTCGGGGGGCGTCATGGCGGAGTTCTGGCCGCCGTTTTCGACGGGCTGATCGGTGAGGATGGAGTGGCTGCGGGTCTCACTGGAAAAGCGGAGACCTTCGAGGTGCCGGGTGATGACTTCCATGGGAACGCCCCCTCCTGAGACTTCGATTCTATATTGCGGGATGGGAAATGCCCGTTGGATGTGGAGTGGACCTGGGTCTGTGGAGAAAAGATTTGACCATATTCACGGTAGTTGTAGAGTGAGGTTCTCGGTACCCAGGTCCCCGAAGTGCCGGGGGACCTGGGGCACCTGAATCTCTTCTTCTGCCTGAATCTCTTCTTGCACCTGGATTTCGGCTGACGCCGAAATCGCTCGAGGCCACCGGTGTGAAGGGATTATGGCTGAGTGCCGGTCTGGTAGCGGACGGCGGCCAGGTCGGACTCGTAGGCGAAGCGGGCGTTGGTGTCTTCTATTTTGGCCTGGATTTGCTGGTATTCGGCCTGGCTGAGTTCGACGATGGAGCTGAGGCCGAGTTTGTAACGGGTCTGGGCGAGATCGAGGGCCATGTTGGCTTCCTTGAGCAGCTCGGCGGTGACGACCATCTTCTGGCGTGCGGTGTTGGCGTTGAGCCAGGCGGTTTTGACGTCGCGGAGGATCTGCTCCTGAAGGTCGCGGGTGCGTTGGTCGGAGGCGCTCGCGCGCAGCCTGGCCTCTGCGGTCTGGGAGGTGAAGAGGAAGCCGTTGAAGATGGGGACCTGGATGTTGACGCCGGCGGCGCCGTACCAGGAGGGGTTGTAGTACTGGCTGTCGCCGACCGGGGTTGCGCCGACGACGCCGATGC
>JAJZFR010000061.1 GCA_021805265.1 Acidobacteriota bacterium
AGCGGAATGGAGGGTACTGCCTCGGCGAACGCGAAGGGACGGGCGGGGAAGATGGAAGCGGGATGGATACCGACAAAGGCCAACGTACAAGACATTCCTGAATTTCCTCCGTAAACACTGACAGTCCAGTCCAAAAGACGCAGACAGAGCGTACCTGAATGCCGATACTGCGACGCTCAGAGTACGTGGCACTCAGCCAGCGCGGTCTGAAAACATCAGGGCACGTCGAATAAAAACACGTTGAAGATTCAATCGTCAATACACCTGTGGATGCAGGTCCGGTCAGGGGGATGAAAGAAGGCATCTTTTCCGAGTCGCGCGGGGTTGGTACAATCGGTTGGATTCAGTTCCCGCAAGGGCGAAATCTCGAAGATTGCCCTGGGAGGTTGGGACGATGGAAAAACGGACATCGAACGAGCAAAGCGCTGGCCACTCTGCAACGATGGAGGCCGCGCGCGCGCCTGGGGGCCTGAGTTCGGCGGAGCTGATCGACTTCTACCGATTGATGTATACGTCGCGCCGGGTGGATGATCGCGAGATCTTGCTAAAGCGGCAACAGAAGATATTCTTTCAGATTTCGGGTGCGGGCCATGAGGCGCTGCAGGTGGCGGCGGCCAAGGCGATGCGGCCTGGCTACGACTGGTTTGTGCCCTACTATCGGGATCGCGCGCTGTGCATTGCGCTCGGAGTGAGCGTGGACCAGTTGCTGTTGCAGGCAGTGGGCGCGGAGGCTGATCTGGCGAGCGGCGGACGACAGATGCCGGCGCACTGGGGTTCGCCGGAGCTGCACATTGTGAACACGTCGTCCTCGACGGCGACCCAGGTGTTGCACGGGGTTGGCTGCGCGGAGGGCGGACGCTATTTTGCGCAATTTCCCGAGGCGGCGAAGAGTGCGGAAGGCGATTATCGGGCGTTTCATCCGGTGAGCTTCGAGCGCGATGAGGTGGTGCTTACCTGCATTGGCGAAGGCGCGACCTCGCAGGGCGAATTCTGGGAGGCACTGAATACGGCCTCGAATCAGAAGCTGCCGGTGATTTTCTGCGTCGAGGACAACGGATACGCGATCTCGGTGCCGGTGGAGGTGAACACGCCCGGCGGGAGCATCTCTCGGCTGGTGGCGAATTTTCCAAACTTTTATTTTGCGGAGATCGACGGCACCGATCCCGAGGCTTGTCATGCTGCGTTCACGGCGGCCGTCGAGCACTGCCGCGCGGGCAAAGGGCCGGCGTTTGTGCATGGGCACTGTGTGCGGGTGTATTCGCATTCGCTTTCGGACGATGATCGGCTGTATCGCACGAAGGCCGAGCGCGAGGCCGATGCGATGCGCGACCCGCTGCACAAGCTGCAGATTCGGTTGCTGCGCGAGGGCATTCTGACGGATGCGGAGATCAACGCGCTCGAACAGAGCATAGACGAGGAGATTGCTGCGGCGGCTGGGCGCGCGGTGGCGGCGGCTCTGCCGACGGTGGCGTCGATACCGCGGCACGTCTACTCGGAGGATTTCGATCCGACCAGCGCGGCGCTGATCCGCGAAGCCAAAGTGTTCCCTACAGCGGAGTCAGGCGAAGCGGAAAAGGCCGGAGTGGATCGCGATGGCGGCGACCGCACGATGGCCGACCTGATCAACGTGTGCCTGCGCGACGAGATGCGTCGCGACCCGCGGATCATCGTCTACGGCGAAGATGTTGCCGACGCGAGCCGGGAGCAGGCGCTGCACGAGACGAAGGGCAAGGGTGGCGTGTTCAAGCTCACCTCGGGGTTGCAAACCGAGTTCGGCTCGGCGCGCGTATTCAACTCGCCGCTGGCCGAGGCGAACATCGTCGGTCGCGCCATCGGGTATGCGTTGCGGGGGGTGAAGCCGGTGGTCGAGATACAGTTCTTCGACTATATCTGGCCCGCGTTTCATCAGATTCGCAATGAGCTGGCGCTGATGCGCTGGCGGTCGAACGGGACGTTCCGCGCACCGATCGTGCTGCGGGTGCCGATTGGCGGATACCTGACGGGAGGGTCGATCTATCACTCGCAAAGCGGCGAGTCGATCTTCACCCATCTTCCTGGGCTTCGGGTGGTGTTTCCATCGAATGCGCTGGACGCGAACGGCTTGTTGCGGACGGCGATCCGTTGCGACGATCCGGTGCTGTTCCTGGAGCACAAGCGGCTGTATCGCGAGACCTATGGCCGCGCGCCGTATCCCGGCCCGGAGTACACGATTCCGTTTGGCAAGGCGGCGACGGTACGCAGCGGGACGGATATCACGGTGATAACCTACGGAGCGCTGGTTCCGCGCGCGCTGCAAGCGGCGCAGCGCGCCGAGCGGGAACACGGCATCCAGACCGAGATCATCGACCTGCGCACGCTCAGCCCCTATGACTGGGAGGCCATTGCAACGAGCGTGCGGAAGACCAACCGCGTGATTGTGGCCTACGAAGACATGAAAAGCTGGGGCTACGGGGCGGAGATTGCCGCGCGGATCGCTGACGAGCTTTTTGAATCTCTTGACGCGCCGGTGAAACGCGTAGCGGCGATGGACACCTTTGTGGCGTATCAGCCGGTGCTGGAGGATGCGATTCTGCCGCAGCCGGAGGATATTCTGCGGGCGCTGGTCGAGTTGAAACAATTCTGAAACCCGTTTGCTTCCCGCTTGTGTCACCATAGAGGAAAGCCACAGTACACGCGGCAAATTTTCCGAGAGGACACAGTTTTGCCAGCAGACTCCTCCCTTTCACGCGTTCTCATCTATCGCCTGGGCAGCCTGGGCGACACGACGGTTGCGTTGCCATGTTTTCATCTGATTGCGCGTCGATTTCCGATGGCGACGCGGCTGCTGCTGACGAATTATCCGGTGCACGCGAAGGCACCGGCCTCGGCAGCGGTGCTCGGCGCGAGCGGCCTGATTCACGGATACATGCGTTACACGGTGGGGACGCGCAGCCCGCTTGCGCTGCTGCGGCTGGCGCTTGAGATTCGCCGCTTTCGACCGCAGGCGCTGGTGTATCTGATGCCGGTGCGGACGCCGCGTCAGCTTCGCCGCGATCTTGCTTTTTTTCGTTTTGGCTGTGGCGTGCAGCGCATTGTCGGCGCGGAAGATGCGGCAGAAACTATTCGAATTTTCGACCCGGCTACGGGCCTCTACGAGTCGGAGGCGTGTCGCCTGGCGCGGGTACTGAGCGAGCTGGGCGATGCCGAACCGAGGGTGATTGCCAACTGGGATCTGCGGATGACGGCGGAGGAAAAAGCCCGTGCTGCGGCGGTACTGGAGCCACTCGGGCAACGGTCGTACTTTGTCTGCGGACCGGGGACCAAGAGGCAGGCCACTGACTGGGGCGAGGCCAACTGGCGGTCGCTGATGGAGCGGCTGAGCGAACAATATCCCGATCACGGACTGGCGCTGGTGGGAGCGCCGGAAGACCGCGCGGTGAGCGATCAAGTGGCCGCTGGATGGGCTGGGCCAGCGGTGAATCTGTGCGGAGAGCTTTCACCGCGCGAGACGGCGGCGGTGCTGGAAGGGGCGAAAGTTTTTCTTGGTCCTGATTCCGGCCCCATGCACCTGTCCGCCGCCGTGGGCACGACCACGGTCAGTGTCTTTTCCGCGCGCAATCTACCCGGCGTCTGGTTTCCGGCAGGCGAGAGGAACCAGGTGATCTATCATCAGACCAGTTGCTTCGGCTGCAATCTGGAGACGTGTATCGACGAGCAGCGACGGTGCCTGACCAGCATCACAGTGGACGAAGTGGCAAGCGCGGTGCAGCGGGCACTCCGGACCTGAGCAGCCGAGCCTTGCGGGGGAGAGACGGCAAGCATGTATATCGTGACCGGCGGCGCAGGATTCATTGGCAGCAACATCGTCCACGAACTGAACGCGCATGGGATCAGCGAAATTCTGATCGTGGATAACATGGCCAACGTGCAGAAGTTTCAAAATCTGCACGGCGCGCGGTACGTGGATTACATGGACAAGCGCGAGTTTCGGCGGGCCCTTGTCGAGAATGCGCTGGGGCTTGCATCAGTGGAAGCGATACTCCATCAGGGCGCGTGTTCGAACACGCTCGAAGACGATGGCGTGTACATGATGGACAACAACTTCGAGTACACGAAGGAAGTGTTGCGCTACGCGATTGAGGTGGGCGCGCCACTGGTCTTCGCCTCGACGGCAGCGGTGTACGGGCTGAGCGGTCCGGGGCACTTTACACCGACGCTCGAGAACGAACGCCCGCTCAACATCTACGGCTATTCGAAGCTGGCTTTCGATCACTATTTTCGTCATCAGGTTGCGCTGGGCCGGGTGCCGATCACGGCGGTGGGGCTGCGCTACTTCAACGTGTACGGGCCGCGCGAGCAACACAAAGGACGCATGGCTTCGGTGATGCATCACTTCACCAAACAGATGAAGGAAACGGGCAAGGTGAAGCTCTTCGCGGGAACGGGCGGCTACGCGGACGGGGAGCAGCGGCGGGATTTTGTGTACGTGCGCGACCTGGCGCGGCTGAACATGTTCTTCGCGGAGATTGGTCCGTACGCGCCGGCGCGGGGAGAGGAATCGACGCTGTATCGCGGCGTAGTGAATGCAGGCTCCGGCGCGGCCAGCACGTTCAACCAGGTGGCCCACGCGCTGATGCAGGTTCACGGGGCGGTTCCGATCGAGTATGTTGCGTTTCCCGCTGACCTCGATGGGCGGTATCAGCACTTTACGGAAGCGGATCTGAGCGGGCTGCGCGAGCTGGGCTGCGATGTGGCGATGACGGGCCTGGAAGCAGGCGTTCGCGAGACGTTTGCGACCATGGACTCGATTGGCTGATCGGAATTCGCCTGGCTGAGCGGGACTGAAAGAGTGCGGCGGGCGCTGCGTCAGGGCGAAATCAGGACAGGATCAGGCAAGCATCAGGCGGACCGCATCGGGCAGGTTTTCGACGACGCTATCGGCCATCTGGATGGCCTTCTCCGCGCCGGGTTTTCGATGCAGTGGGTCGCCCGCGATGAAGACTGTGAACAAGCCCAGCGCGCGGCCGAACTCGATGTCGGAAAGCGAGTCGCCGATCATGCAACTGGTGGATGGGTGGATGTCGGGAAAGTCGCGCTGCGCCTGGAGGAACATGCCGGGCAGGGGCTTGCGGCAGTCACACTGATTCCTGTCGTGGGGACAGAAATAGAACGCGTCCACATGGGCACCGTGGTCGGCCAGTTCGCGCTGGAAATTGTTGTGAATTTCTCTGACTGCTTCGGCAGTGTATTTGCCGAGCGCGATGCCGCGCTGGTTGGTGACGACGACGACGCGGAGGCCCTCGCGATTGAGCCGGGCAATGGCCTGGGCTGTGCCCGGCAGCAGGACGAAGCGCTGCCAGGAAGAGACGTATTCGCCCTCGGGAAGTTTCCGATTGATGACGCCATCGCGATCAAGAAACGCGGTGCGAAAACGATGGACTCGGCTTGAGTCGGAGTCCTGAGCTACGGCATCCGGCGTTGTCGATTCAGAAGAAGTGGACACCCGGTTATCATAACAAGAGTAGAAACCAGCCAGAGCGTGTTTCATCAATCAGAGAAATCCGGAAACACCTCGGATGAGACCCGCAATCAAAGCGGGTCTCAGGAAATCGACCGAAGCCGCTTCGGCATATATGAAACACGCTCTAACAGCAAGACTCGAACCAGACAGGAACATTGGAGACAGCGATGCAAGGTCATCCCAACGCGCAGGGAGTATTTTTCAAGGCGATCACCGACCACCTCGATGTGGTGAAGGGGATCACCGTGCAACAGGAGCTGCTGGAAGAGATCGCGCTGTGCCTGGTGGAGTCGCTGGCTGCGGGGGGAAAGATACTGTGGTGCGGCAACGGGGGCAGCGCGGCGGACGCGCAGCATCTTGCGGCGGAGATTGTAGGCCGGTTTCGCCGCGAGCGGCGGGGTCTGGCTTCGATTGCGCTGACTACGGATACGTCGATTCTGACCGCGGTGGCCAATGATTACGGCTACGAGGCGGTGTTTTCGCGGCAGGTGGAGTCGCTGGGCAACAGTGGCGACGTGCTGGTGGGGATTTCGACCAGCGGCAACAGCCCGAACGTGGTGCGGGCTGTGGAAGCGGCGCGCGCGCAGGGGTTGAAGACGATCGGATTTACCGGCGAAGGCGGCGGCAGAATGGCTGCGCTTTGCGACTATCTGTTCGCCGTTCCCTCGCGCGATACGGCACGAGTTCAGGAGGCGCATATTCTGGCCGGACACATGCTTTGCGACTGGATCGAGCTGGACTGGATTCACGCCCACAGTTGAGAGTCGCAAGGGTTACGTACACAATCTCACGCGCAGAAATGGAGCGAGGCCGGTGATCGAACGGATGCATGGATTGATCGAGCAGGTGGAACATGTCTGGCCGCAGAAGCGTGTGCTGGTGGTGGGCGATGTGATGCTGGACAAGTACATCTGGGGCGAGGTGGGAAGGATTTCGCCGGAGGCGCCGGTACCGGTGGTTCGGGCGACGCACCAGAGCGAGCAGCCGGGCGGCGCGGCGAATGTGGCGATGAATCTGGCGCGGCTTGGTGCGGGCGTAGTTCTGGCGGGCTTCAGCGGCGAGGATGACAACGAACGCGCGCTCCGGGAGAGCCTTCGCGGGAACGGTATTGAAGCGGCGCTGGTGAGTAATCGCGCGTATCCGACGATCACCAAGCTACGCATTCTTGGCGGACGGCAACAAATGTTGCGGCTGGACAGCGAGCGGCTGGGCGAGCGGCCGGCGGAGGACTATGCGCGATTGATCGAAGTTGTGCTTGGGCAGGTGGCAGGCTGCGACGCCGTGGTGCTGTCGGACTACGCCAAGGGCGTGTTGATGGGCGAGGTGTGCCAGCGGGTGATCGAGGCGGCGCGGGCGGCGCGGATACCGGTTCTGGTGGACCCGAAGAGCGCGGATTTCAGCCGCTATCACGGGGCGACGACGATCTGTCCGAATCTTGGCGAACTGGCTGCGGCAACGCACGAAGATGCCCGCAATACCGAGCGATTGCTGGAGGCGGGCCGGCGCATGGTGACCGACTTTGGGCTGGATTTCCTGACGGCGACGTTGAGCGAAAAGGGCATCGCGCTGGTGCGGGCGGAGGGGTACCGGGTCGAGCCGGCGGTCGCTCGCCAGGTCTTCGATGTTTCTGGCGCGGGCGACACGGTGATCGCCGTGCTGGCGCTGGGCCTGGCCAGCGGTTTCGCACCGGAGACGGCGGTTCAACTGGCCAACATTGCCGCCGGAATCGTGGTTGGCAAGGTGGGGACAGTGCCGGTGGAGAAGTACGAGCTGTTGGCGGCGCTGGCTCCCGATCTTGCTCTGAATGCCGAAGAAAAAGTGGTTACGCTCGAGGAACTGACGAGCCGCGTGGCGACGTGGCGGGCGAATCACGAGCGTGTGTCGTTTACCAACGGCTGTTTTGACCTGTTGCACGTGGGCCACATTACGGTGCTCGAGCAGGCGCGGAGGACGGGCGACCGGCTGATCGTGGCCATCAACAGCGACGAGTCGGTGAGTCGGCTGAAAGGGCCGACACGGCC
>JAJZFR010000236.1 GCA_021805265.1 Acidobacteriota bacterium
AAAGGCTCGAAGAGAAGCCCGTCGGGGTTGGCTCCGGTGTCAACTTTCGCCACAACCATGTGTGTCTTGCGGTCAAACACGGCGACTTGATTGGAACCACCATCCGAGATGTATCCAAACTTGCCGCGAGTATCGAAGACTACCCCGTGAGTTCCCTTGAACCCAGTGATATCGGCCACTACTTTACCGGTGCTTGTGTCGATTGCGAGCACGTGGTTTCCACGTGTCACGTAGAGTTGATCCGTTACGGGATCAACAGACATATAATCCCAGCCCCCGTCGCCACCGATCTTCCACGTATCGATTACCTTGTAAGAACCGGAAGTTCCCATTGTTGAGGAACTGGCGGCAAGTGCCATGGCACACAGCACCGTTATGCAAGCCGCCCACGATGCAACTACTACCCACCTCTGCTTTACATCCATATCTTCTCCTCGATTTGACGTTGAATACTTTCGTTCTGCACGATAAGCGTACAGATAAACTGTGCGAATAGCACGTGGTGCCAGAGGGGTAGAGGAGACGAGATTGTTTCCTTTTCCGCCTTCAGCCAAACTTCAGCTTTCGTGAGCGATAATCAGGCGTATGCGTGTGTTGTTGGTCGAGAACGAGAGTCGTCTGGCAAATCATATAGCAAGGGCGCTCCGAGAGGCCGGCAGGCGCAGAGCTGAGCGCGTGAAATGAAAACGCTGCAAGCCTTAGTCTTGGCGAGTCAAGATTTACGAAGTGGAGTAAGGATGATGATCGTGTTGCCGAATCCGGCTGGCGCATTCTGTGCGAACCATTGCAGGACTGCAAAGAGTCCGCAGGCTGAAATCGAAGGTGCTCCAGAACGCATGCTCTGCACAAGTGGAGCATGGGGCAGGTTGGTCGCAGCCTGCTGGTTGTTGACAAGTTTCACTGCACTGATGGGGGTTGCACAAAGTCAGAGGATGAGCGGATATGTACAGGCCCCGGCACAGTCATCGACGGTTCCTCGGCCTGATCCGCAATCAGCCGATTCCACTGGCGGTGCGATGAGTATTCCATTGACGGAGGCAATTGCGCGCGCTCGATCCAATGAGCCGAATTTTGCTGCCGCCGTTGCAGCGGGCAGTGTAGCGAATATGGATAAAGCAATTGCCCGAGCATCGCTGTTACCCAGCGCAATTTATCACAATCAATACCTGTATACGCAGCCGCAACTCATTCAACCCATTACCGGCTTCAGCGGGGCAAATGTAACACCCCGTTTCATCGCGAACAACGCGACCCACGAATACACGAGCCAGGCGGTGGTGAGCGAGACTATCGGGTTGCAACAGGTCGCATCTCTTAAACAGACTTCGGCTCTTGCAGAGGCAGCCGCGGCTCAACTTGAAATTGCTCGACGTGGCCTGGTTGCAGCGGTCATTGTGCTTTATTACAACGTCTCGATCACACAAAATAAACTGAGCATTGCGAAACAATCTTTGGCCGAGGCGAAGAACTTTACCCAATTGACAGAAGAACGTGAAGCGGCCCGTGAGGCGGCTCATGCGGACGTCCTGAAAGCGACGCTGCAGGTGGAACAGCGCGAACGCGATCTCTCGGATGCAAAACTCGCCGCCGACAAGGCGAAGCTCGAGCTTGGTGTCCTGTTGTTTCCTGATCCTCGCACGGATTACAGAGTGCTGGATGGCGTGACGCTGTCGGCACCTGACCCAATGGATGCGTTGCAGGCGGCCACCAACCACGATAACCCTGAGCTCGCGAGCGCAGCCGCGAATCTTCGCGCGGCTGACTTCGATCTGGCGGGAGCACGTGCGGCTTACCTGCCTGACTTGAGTTTGAATTACTACTACGGCATCGACGCTGCACAGTTCGCGATCAACGGTCCGGACGGTACGCGCAACCTGGGCTATGCTGCGATGGTGACGATCGATATTCCCGTGTGGGACTGGTTTACGACTCACGACCGTGTTCGCCAGAAGGCAAGCCTGCGCAACTCCGCCAAGGTGGCTTTGTCGGCGGCGAAGAGGCGCGTTGTCGCCGATTTTGATGAAGTCTATTCCGAGGCAAAAGCTGCTGCGGATCAGTTGTCGTCCTACGATGCAAGTGTTGCGACTGCGCGCGAAAGCCTGCGCCTGACGCGGCTTCGCTACACTGCCGGAGAGGCAAGCGTACTCGATGTTGTGGACGCGGAAAGCTCCTACACTGCGGTGCAACTGGCGCGGGAGGATGGATTCCTGCGCTACCAGACCGCACTCGCAAATCTTCAAGTGCTGACAGGAAAGTTCTGAATCATGACGAGAAAATTATCATTTCATTCTTGTATGTTTGCGGCAATCGCGCTGCTGGGAACCACTCTGCTGACGGGTTGCAGACAGGAAGACTCGACACCCGCGCCAGAGGTGAGCGTGGAGGCAGCACCATTCGCTGCGGGAACGATCTCCGAGATGATCCATGTGGATGGCGTACTTTCGCCACAGGCCCAGGCTGCGATTCAGCCAAAATTCACGGCTCCGGTCGATCATTTCGACGTGCAACGCGGCGACCATGTTCGTTCAGGCCAGCTTCTGCTGACGCTGGAGAATCAGGATCTGGCCGCGGCTGCACAGGAAAATCAGGGCGCGCTTGCAACTGCGCAGGCGAATTATGAAACGGCGATGGAATCGTCTGTTCCCGAAGAATTCACCCGTTCTCGACTTGAATTGAAACAGGCAGAGGCGGACTACAACTTGAACGAAAGCATCGTGAATGCGCGCGAGAAGTTGTTCCACGAGGGTGCAATTCCGGGGCGCGATCTGGATACCGCGAAGACGGCGCTGCTTCAGGCTAAAGCCACGCTCGATCTAGCGAAAGCGCATTATCAGGCACTCGAAGCGACAACGCACAAGGCTGCAATCGAAGCGGTGAAAGGGGAACTGGCATCGGCAAAAGGAAAATATCTTGGTGCGCAGGCACAGCTAACCTTCTCGGAGATTCGCAGCCCGATTGATGGTTACGTGACGGATCGGCCACTGTTTGACGGTGAGACGGCGCAGGCGGGCAGCCCTGTGATTACAGTGATGGATACATCCGTTTTGATTGCCAAACTGCACCTTGCGCAAGCGCAGGCGCTTCAGCTCAAGATCGGATCACCGGGGGAGATCACGACGCCAGGGTCGGATGCGAAGTACCCTGGCAAGGTCGTCCTGATCAGCCCGGCGCTCGACGCGGGAAGCTCGACGATTGAAGTCTGGTTTCGGGTTGAGAACAGCAAGCAGGAGCTGAAGGCGGGCACGCCAGTTCATGTTTCGCTCACGGGACGCACGGTGGATAATGCTACACTGATCCCGAAAATGGCTTTGCAGACCGCCCCCGACGGAACGCATTTTGTGATGATTATCGATGCCAAGAATACGGCGCAGAAACGACCCGTAACGGTCGGGATCGTGAGCGACGATGAGGCACAGTTGTTGAGCGGGCTTCGGCCAGAGGACAAGGTCATCTCCAGCGGAAGCTATGCCCTGGATGCGGGAACGCCGGTGAAAATCGGCGCAGCGACAACGGATGCCACGGACGGAGACAAACAGTGAACTCGAATTCCAACTCCGTGGAGAGTCGTCTGGAGGACGGGAACTTCTGGCTGAATCGGCTGAAGATGCCTGTCTTCTTTTTCCTCACAGCACTGACACTGATTGGTATCTACGCGGCATTTCAGGTTCCGATTTCTGTGTTTCCCACCACCAATTTTCCGCGCGTGATTATTGGCATCGACAACGGCGTAATGCCTGTGGAACAGATGCAGGTGACCATTACCAAGCCGATTGAAGACGCAGTGAACAGTGTGCCTGGACTTCAACTGGTGCGCAGTACGACCAGCCGCGGCTCGGCGGAAGTGAGTCTTTTCTTTAGCTGGAATTCGGATATGTGGCTGACGCTGGAACTGGTGGATGCAGCGATTGCAAAAGTGGAGCAGTCCCTGCCCACAACGGTGCGAATTACCACGAATCGCCTGACGTTCGCGACATTTCCGATTCTCGGCTACGCGCTCGTCGCCGACGAAGCTGGCTCGAAAACCATCTCCCAGACGCAGCTCTGGGAGATGGCAACCTATGACCTGAAACCGCCGCTCAATCGTGTGGATGGCGTGAGCACAGTTGTGGTGCAGGGAGGTCAGATTCCGGAGTTTCACATTGTTCCCAATGTTGCCGAACTACAGGCGACCGGAGTCACTGTGACGGATATTGTGAATGGGGTTCAGGCATCGAATGTTATCGACTCGCCGGGCCTTTATGAGGATCATCATCAACTCATTCTCGGGTTGATCGGAGCGCAGGCGCATAGTGCGGAAGAGCTGGGTAACCTGGTGCTCAAGACCACACCCGGCGGGGTACCGGTACATGTCTCCGACGTTGCCCAGGTGAATCCGTCGACGATGCCTGTCTACACGATTGTGACCTCGAACGGCAGGCCAGCGGTGTTGTTGAACATCAGCCGACAACTGCATTCGAATACTGTGCATGTGGCTGACCTTGTGGCAACGGAGATTGCGCAACTCCAGTCGAAGCTGCCGCCGGGTGTTCATCTGGAACCCTTTTACGATCAGTCGGAGCTGGTGCGTGAATCGATCGGAAGCGTGCGGGACGCGATCCTGATCGGATTGCTTCTCGCCTGTGTAATTCTGTTTCTTTTCCTGCGCGACTGGAGCTCGTCGATGGTGGCCGGACTGGTGATTCCAGTTACGGTGGCAGTGACGATTCTGTTCCTGTGGATCATCGGGCAATCTTTCAATCTGATGACGCTGGGGGGGCTTGCCGCAGCGATTGGCCTGGTGATCGACGATGCGATTGTGGTGGTGGAGAATATCGTGGTCCATCGCGACGCCGGGGAATCACGCGTGGAGGCTGTACGCAAGGCGCTGCACGAGATCACAAAACCACTGATTGGCTCGACGATCACGCCGGTTGTCGTCTTCCTTCCATTGATTGCGGTTTCCGGGGTTACGGGTACATTTTTTCGCGCTCTCGCGATCACGATGACTGCGTCGCTGCTGACTTCCCTGCTGCTTGCGCTTACCTGGACTCCGGCACTCTCGCTGGTTTTTCTGCGTGGTCATCCTCCGACTGAGGGCAATGAAAGCCAACCCGAACAATCCGGCGCATTGCTGGGACGGGTGTTGAAGTGGCATACCGTGGCCCTGCATTGGGTGTTGGCGCGGCCACTGGCTCTGGGAACACTGTGCCTGGTGATCGTTGCAGGGGGATATTTCTGCTATACCGGGCTTGGATCGGACCTGTTGCCGGCGATGGATGAGGGCGGATTTGTGCTCGACTACATCATGCCAGCCGGGAGTTCGCTGACCGAGACCAACCGCGTGTTGGAGCATGTGGAACGGATACTGCGATCTACGCCGGAAGTTGACGACACCTCACGCCGGACCGGTCTGCAGATGGGCCTGGCGGCGGTGACCGAAGCCAACACCGGCGACTTCACCGTGCGTCTGAAAAACAAACGATCGCGCAGCATCGATGCGGTGATGAACGACGTTCGGCAACAGATTCGCAGGACCGAGCCGGAGCTGGATGTCGAGTTCACGCAGGTTTTGCAGGACATGATCGGCGACCTGTCGAACTCGCCGGAACCGATCCAGATCAAGCTCTTTTGCAACGATCAGAAGCTGCTGGAACAACTCGGACCCAGGGTGGAGCAAGCGATCAGCAAGATACCAGGGGTAGTCGATACAGAGAACGGGATTGATAACACGGTGAGCGGGCCCGCGACCGACTTTGCCGTCAGCCCGGTGCTGGCGAGTGAATATGGTTTTACCCCTGCCGAGGTAGTGGAGGATTCAACCTCAATCCTCGACGGGCTGCCAGCCCCTGACCCGATGATCGTCAACGACCGCCCGTATACGGTGCGCATTCGACTGCCGCAGGAGAATCGAAGCTCTCTCGAAGCAATCCGGAACACGGTTTTCAACTCGAACAGCGGTCACACTGCGACGCTTGGCTCCCTGACGAGAATCACCGAATTGCCGCCGCAAAACGAGATTCGCCGAGAGAATCTTCAGCAGTTGATCGTGGTGACGGGAAGGCTGGAAGGCTCGGACCTGGGAGGCGCAATGGTGAAGGTTCAGCGCGTCGTGCAAGGGCTGCACCTGCCCCCGAACGTCCGCGTCGAGTACGGCGGAACATACCAGGAGCAGCAGAAATCGTTTGCCGATCTGTTGCGGGTACTGATTCTTGCCCTGGTGCTTGTCTTTGGCGTCCTGCTGGTGGAGTTTCGGAATTTTTCAGCGCCTGTTGCAATCCTGACCAGTTCCCTGCTGTCGATCAGCGGCGTTGTCTTCGCGCTCTTGATTACCCATACCAACTTCAACGTTGCCAGCTTCATGGCGGTCATCATGGTGATTGGGATTGTGGCGAAAAACGGCATACTGCTGCTCGATGCCGACGAAAAATTCCGTGCGCAGGGAATGGCTCCCGAAGAAGCGATGATCGAGGCGGCGCAGCGGCGGCTGAGGCCGATTCTGATGACCGCAATCGCGGCGGTTTGCGGAATGCTGCCGCTTGCCTTCGCTCTGGGCGCCGGGTCACAGATGCTTCAACCGCTGGCTATCGGCGTGATCGGCGGACTCTCGGTTTCTGTAGCGCTCTCGGTGTTTGTTACTCCGGCAATCTACTACTGGCTGACGCGAAATCATGCGCAGGAAGCATGAAAGAGTTGACCGCTGCTGCTATTCAGATCGCGCCGATGCGGATGGCTTCGGCAATGGCGCGAATGTCGCGCGCTGGTTCCCGATCCTCCTCCAGATGGGGCACCAGCTTTCGAATCGCAGAGTGCGCGCGCTCGACGGCAGGACCCGGCCGGAGGGGTTTGCGGTAGTCCAGTCCCTGGGCCGCGCAGAGCATCTCGATGGCAAGAATGGCCTCAAGATTGTGGACAATCTGGCGGAGTTTCAATGCGCCGGTCATCCCCATTGAGACGTGGTCTTCCTTGCCTCCTGAAGTCGGCACGGAATCTGTGCTGGAGGGGTGGGCGAGCACCTTCGATTCATTCAGAAGCGCCGCCGCTGTGACGTGCGCGATCATGTAGCCGGAGGACAGGCCCGCGTCTGAACAGAGAAACGCGGGCAGCCCTTCGTTGATGTCGGGGTTGATGAGGCGGTCGATACGTCTCTCGCTGATGCCGGCCAGATCGGTAAGCGCAATGGCCGCATAATCGAAGGCGTAGGCGAGGGGCGCACCGTGAAAGTTGCCGCCGGAGAGCACTTGGGCGGGCTGGTTTGTGTCGCCAGGAAAGACGAGGGGATTGTCGGTTGCAGCGCCTGATTCGGTTTCGAGCACGGTGGCGACGTGATCGATTACGCCGCGTACCGCGCCATGCACCTGGGGCATGCAGCGCAGGCAGTAGGCGTCCTGAACTCTTGGATCATTGGATCGATGAGAATCGCGGATCGCGCTGTCAGCCAGCAGCGCGGCGAGGTTTGCGGCAGAGGCAAGCTGGCCGGCAT